>CAYTDU010000044.1:0-15710 GCA_964436395.1 uncultured Gemmatimonadaceae bacterium
GATCCCCGGAGCTTACCTCTCTAGTAAGCTCCCGAGGAGGCCTTTATGAGTATCAAGCAAATGAAGCAGTCAAACACTGGGGGAGCGGTCGGTTTGTGCGCATGGTGGCTTCAATGAACTCAAATGTATCAAGGACCTGCCTGAGAGTGCGTTTGCAGCCTATTTACAAGGTCGTTAGACGGCCCCGCGTGGGCCTAGCTTTGTTGCTCTCATTTGCTCTGACTACGGTGCTGGTGCCCCGGGCTGCTGGTCAAGACTCAGCAAGTGTGGACACTTATCGTTTCATTGTTCATTGGACTGGTGTGCCGATCGAATGTGATTCAGGATCGCATACATTTCCTCTTCGGTATCTACAGGAACGCGACCACTGGTATGGCGCGCAACTTAGGGCCACAGGCCAGCGCTCCCTCTGTGCCGAATCGGAGCACTCCGAAGTCGTATTTCGCCTCACGTGGATACCGACTTTTGACCCAACAGTCATGGTACGCTTAGACAAGCGAGGCGCGAACTACACGTTGCATGCGGCCACGCTATCTGGTGCTGGCGGCTACGAGCCAGGGGAATTGCGGCGGGACACGACGTTGGCGCTATCTGAACACGACTGGCCTGCATGGCTCAGCCTTGTTGGCAGTGCTCGTTTCTGGGAAGCCACCACCAGTCAGACAGACAGCGCCATCGGGCCCGACGGCAAGCCTGTTGTGTTAGTGGGCAGGGATGGTGCCCGATGGCTTCTTGAAGCTCGGCGAGGAACGCAATACCACGCAGTGGATCGTTGGTCGCCGCACGCAAAGGAGTTCATGCCCTTTCGACGCGCATGCGAGTGGCTACTGCATCGCTCCGGTCTTGTTGATAGCGCGCTCGTCGCCGAATACTAGCAGGGCCGTCTAACACGCAAATACCTATAGGCGAATTGTCAAGTTCTGCTGTGTGATGCATGCCAACCTGTTGTTGCCGTGTGTGGCTGTGTTTTCAAAGAGCATCTGTTATGGCTGAGGTACAGAGGTTCTCAGACTGGCGATGATACCTTTAAGGCTCTTCCGGATCGGAGAGCAATCTCGCTTTTACGGCCATGTCGGAGATTGACCGTACCGAGTGACTGATGGTGAAGCTGGTCATCTGTAAGACAGTGACGATGCGCGAGCGGTCATCTCGATACGGATCAGCTCCGTAACGATCCATCAGCGCGCGGCCAGACGGATGATAGAGGAAATCTTTGGCGAAAGAGTAGTCCGGACCCAGGACCTACCGGTTAGTTCTTAACCACCCGCAACCCGACACCTTCCTCCGGGTTCACCGAGAGCGTGTACCCCGCTGTAACCAGAGTCGGTACTCCTGTCAGAGTCGCCCCGCCGACTAAACGAACAAGGTCGAAGACGGTACCACTCGCAGGCTCCAAGGAGGTCTCGATGGCGATCTCACCGCCTATGTAAACGTTGGTTCCACTCATCTGCAGAAAGTTCGGTTGATCAGCATCTGCCGTGAACACGAGCGACGCGGTGGAGTCGACAACCAACGCCTCACTCAAAAACCCACCCACAATCGTCAGCGTGTCCTCCAGTACGAGGTCAGCGTCACCCAACAGGTACATTGCCGCACTGTCTTGAAGAACCAGGAGCGTGTCCATCGACCTCCACACTATCTCGCCGCCATATCCGACGATCGTCGCATCCACCAGCGACTTGGGCTGCCACCCGTCGAACACGAACGCGCCACTATCGACCCTTGTGTTCGTCTCCCAACTGCCACCTGTCAGACGGACCTCACCACCCAAAACGAATACCAGGCCCGGCCCAACGTATGCTCCACCACTGTCGACCTGAATCACGGCGCTCGGATGTACTCCCCCAAACCAATCCACATGGAATTCTGTACGGTCGATGTAAAGTGTCTGTGTCGTGGTCGTGTCGGGGGTGCCGATTTCAAAAGAGCCCATCGCGATTGTAGAATCGCTCTCGGCAAGGATGGTGTAGTCACCACCTAGGCTCACCACCACGGTGTCGCCGAGTCGAGGCACCCGCCCGGCCGTCCAGTTGCTCGTCTTGGTCCAATCACCGCCGTACGGGTTGTCCCACCAGATCTTCTCCGGCTGCGGCATCTGCACTCCGACCCGAACCGACACCTCGAGCTGCCACTCAGGCACGCGCGCAGTCAGTTGCTGGCCGACGTTGTACGAACCCACCGTCCATTGCACGGTAACCTGGCCCAGGCTGTCGGTTGTGGCGGAAACCGGCGTTACGACTCCATCTCCATGTGTTATTTCGAATTCCATCGCGACATTCGGAAGCGGCAGAGTGTCCCGGTTTGTCACGCGGAAGAGCGCGGGAAAGGTCGTACCTTCCGGCACCGAGTAGTACGCGCACAAGCCTTCGGTTCTCCAAGTGCCATGGTAGTCTTGGCATTGGATCAACGCGGGCACGGAATCGATGGGAATGGACTCTGGCACGCCAGTAGCCACCATCACCTCAGTCACGGTGACTCCAGCACCAACTGCACTAACGACCAGACGGTTTCGGCCGGCGCTTTGCCCTAAAGTCCAACTCGTAATGGCCATCCCTAGACTGTCGGTTAGCACCGAATCAGGTGTTACCGAACCACCCTGTACGTAGTTGCCGATTGCCACCGTATCCACCGCGAAGAACATCCAGGTATTCGGCAATGGGATCGAATCGCGCGCAGCAACCTGGAACGAGACTGAAATGGCAGAGTCCACAGGTACAGGTCCATAGTCGCATTCACCGTCATAGCGCCACCAACCGCCGGGCATGAAGCACCGGATAAAAGCCGGCACGCTGTCTGGTGGAGGCGGGTGAGCCGCTCCGTACGCCCACGCATCGATCGTCGCTGTACTATCAGGTCCGTACGCCGAAACCAGCAGGCGGTTGTCACCCGGGTACGGGCCAAGCGTCCACGTCGCAGTCACCACACCCGCAGTGTCCGTACGTGCGGAATCGGGAGTCACAGTACCTAGCTGGAACATCGTCCCGTTCACGGTCGTATCGACCTCAAACCGCACAAGAACGTTGGGAAGCGGTACGCTGTCGGCATTGACCACCCGGAACGACGCCGTGACGGACGAGTCCACCCAGGTTATCCCGTACTCACAGTCACCGTGGGGACGCCAAGTCGGCACGGTATTCAGGCATTGGACGACGGACGGGATTGAATCGAACGGCTCAACCGCGGTCGCCGAGAAAGTGCCGAAAATCACCTTCTCACCCTCTCCTGTCACAGCTCGTGCTTCCAGGAGTTGCGGACCAGCACCGCCCAACGTCCAATATTCCTGAGCGATCCCCTCTTCGTTGGTGTGCGCAACACCGGCGAAGACCGACCCGCCGCCCTCGACCACACGGAAATTGATGACCTGATTAACCACCGGCTGGTTGTTGGCCGTATCTACGACTTGGACAACGATCGGTTCCGGTAGCTCTTCGAATGGAACACCGACCTGGGAATCGCCTGACACGACATGGAGTACCATGTCGGCGGGATTTAGCACTGATATCGGGTCTCCGCACGCTGCCAGTACGAGGGCAGTTGAACAGATACCAACCAAGACTCGTGCTATGTTAGCGCGCGATTCAGAATGGCAGTAACCGCGTGGTGTCACGAGGGGGGCGTCCAGCATTTGACTTCTCCCGAGCTGCTGGTTACCAAGTCACGGCACAGAGCACCGGAACGAACGCATCGCCTGCCAGGTGCAGACGAGGTTCGTGGGCAGTTGCGTTGCTCCCTTCCAATGTATGGGTAATACCTCCCAAGAGCCAGAGAGGTCACGTGGGCCTTACATTGCCTCGAGCGAGGAAGCCTCCTCTATGCGAAGCACACATCACCTCACGCGATACACCATCACCCTCGTATCCCCACCCAGATCATACCGCTTGCCCTTCTTTGGCAGCCTGTGATCCCGCGCGTGTTCCACACAGAGGACGTTGCAGAATGGCACTTCGAGCCAACGATTCACGATCCGATCCACTTTGCGCGAGCCATAAGGCGGGTCTGCAAACCCGATATCGTAGGCACCTTCGGTCAGTCGCTCTACGAACGGTATCGCGTCTTTCTTGAAGATTCGTGTTCGGCGTTTGACCGGAAACTTCGCGACGTTTGCCTTGAGCGCGTGGAGGCTCGATGGCCCATTTTCGACGAAATCGACTTTGGCGGCTCCGCGAGACAGAGCCTCGAGGCCGAGTGCCCCAGAACCAGAGAACAGGTCGAGGATGTTCGCATCATCGAGGTCGGGCTCCAGCATCGTCAGCCACCGATCCCGAACGCCCTCAGATGTCGGCCGTACCCGCCCGCCAGGGGAGACCAGGTCTTTGCCTGCCCATTTGCCGCCGACGATTCGCATCTAGTCCTCCCAACTGTTGTCTGGAGTCGACTCACCAGAGTATCCCAACCTCTCCGTACGAGCAACTTTCACTACCCCTGCTGTTGTCCGCGCAATTCCGCGTTCTTCAGCGGCCAGTTCACAAACATCCAACGGATCCTCCGCAATCCAGCCACATACAGAACCTGCAGCCACACTCTGTAGCATTCATAGCCACCAAAGTGTATCATCATCCAATCAGGCCTCCTGCGCGATACACTTCATTGAAGGCCTCGTGTGAGCAAGGAACCTAATGCCCACGAAAACAACGCTTTCCTCGTGTTATATGTGCTCCGACGACTGTCCAATTTCAGTCGTGAGTGACGGAGACCGTATCCTATCGATAGACCATCCGAAATGCGTTCGAGCCGAGGGCATGCTCGAACAGCGCGAGAGCCCCGACCGCCTTGTATCCGCGTTAGTCCGCGGCAACCACAACGAAGAGTGGAACGATGTCTCCCTGAGCAGGGCGTTGGACACAACCGCGGAGGCGCTGCTTCATATCCGCGATCGTTACGGGCCCGAATCAGTTGCGTTCGCGATCGGATTCACAAAAGAGGTGCGGCCATACCTCTCCAGACTAGCACGCGCCTTCGGATCGCCTCACTACCTCACCGAATCCAGTTGCTGTTTTGCTGCTGGGTTCGTGGCCGCCACTATCACGCTCGGTAGGGAATACGAGTACTTCCTCGGTCCGTCCCGGAGGAGATGTCCCGAAGCCAAGTGCAGGTTGGTATGGTCCACAACTCCGTCGGGAAGCATGCTGCCGTACGAGGAGCACCACCTATACACAGATGCGTCGAGCGTACCGACTATCGTGGTTGACCCGCGGCGTACAGATCTTGCCGAACTAGCCGTAGTTCACCTCCAACCCAGACCAGGCACAGACGGCGCCCTGGCCCTCGGCTTCGCAAACGTCATCATCGAAAACGGCCTCCATGACAAGCCGTTCCTTGCCAAGCATGCGCATGGCTTTGAGGAGTACAGCAATTACGTAGCCGGCTTTACGCCGCAGGTCACGAGCCAGATCACTGGAGTGCCGGCGGAGTTGCTGATCGAGGCCGCACTTCTCTACGGAAAATCACGTCCTGCCCAACTCACGATTTCGCCGAGTTCCACGACGCACCACAGCAATGGCATTCAGGCACACCGTGCTGTTCTGCTTCTACCGGCGCTGTGCGGCAACCTGGACGTAGAGGGTGGCAACAGACCATGGCGTAAGCGGCTCAAAGAAAGAAACGTCAATCTCTCAGCCGAATTGCCAGCATCGGACGTTGCTCCGATGGGTCAGAAGGAACATCCGCTTTTCGTGAAGTACTTCGGAGAAGCGCAAGGCATGCGGCTGGCAGACGCGATTGAATCAGGCCAGGTCAAGGCCGTGTTCTCAATCGGCCTGAATGTGATGATGTGGCCGAATTCGACGCGGCTTGCACGCGCGTTGAAATCATTGAAGTTCTTTTCGATCAGCGACTTCTTTCCGAGCCCGACCATCGACGCGGCAACCGTGTTTATCCCGGCTGCAACACATCTCGAAAGACAGTCGCTCGTGGTAAATCCTTACGGCCGCATTCAATACCGTCCGGTGGCCGTGCCGCCGCGCGGCGACGCGATCGGCGATACCGAACTCGTGTTCGGGATGGCAAAGCGTCTTGGGTTGAACGACATGTTCTGGAACGGAGACATCCACAGCAGCTACGACGAGAGGTTGGAGGGTACTGGACTCAGGTTTTCTGACGTGCCCTTTGACGGCACACCGATCCTGAGAGAACCTGATTTCGGCCTCGAACGGTCCTACGAGACGCTCGGCTTCGGGACGCCCACTGGCAAGGTCGAGTTCGTAAGCACCGAACTCGAGAGTCTAGGGATAGACGGCCTACCGGTATACGAAGAGCCGTTCTGGAGCCCCGTCTCAACACCTGAGATCGCTCGCGATTACCGGCTGGTCCTAACCACAGGCGGCCGCAGTAAAAACTTCATGCATTCACAAGGTCGAGCACTCAAGACGCTGCTCGAGCGGGAGCCCAACCCTCGTATTCAGATACACCCTTCGGACGCAGCCGTACGAGACATCGTCGGCGGAGAATGGGTAGAGATTTCTTCGCCCTTAGGCGCGGTCACAATGAAGGCATGGGTGACGGACATCGTTCCGAGTGGGGTAGTGCACACAGTACACTCCTGGGTGGGTCATGACATCAACGAAATCATACCTGACGAGGGACTCGATCCGATATCGGGCTTCCCACCGCTCAAGTCGAGTCTATGCGAGGTGCGGCGGATTGAGCCTCCAACATCATAGCACTGGCAGCATCAGCGCAACGATTGCAGATTGCAGATCGAGACGAATTGAAATTTGTGATTAGCGATCAGTGATTTGTGATTGTGTGGTCTTCTGGCTCTTTGAGACTGGTAGTGGCGGCTAAGACGCAGATCACAAATCAAACATCACAAATCCGCAATTATCGCATCACAGGAGTTCTACATGACCCGTTTCGTTGCGTTGGCGTTCTCGCTAGCGATCGTCACTCCCTGTTTCGCCCAATCCCCCTCGATCGCTGACCATCCACGCGTTCAGGAGGCGTTGCATCTGCTCGAACTATGGGTCGATGCAAAGCAGGCGTACGATGACATACCGGGCATGTCAATGGCCGTTGTATACGACCAGGACATCATTTGGTCGAAGGGGTTTGGGCTCGCCAGCCGGGAAAGCCAAATACCGGCAACACCTTCGACTATCTACTCGATCTGTTCCATCTCAAAGCTCTTCACCTCGGTCGGACTGATGCAGTTGCGGGATGCCGGACGTGTGCGCCTAGATGATGCGGTTTCGATGCACCTGGACTGGTTCAACATCCAGGACAAATACCCTGATGCCCCCCCTGTGACCGTCGAGGGACTTCTGACGCATTCCTCCGGTCTCCCGCGCGAGTCGAATCACCCATACTGGTCTGCCCCGGATTTCAACTTTCCCACGCGGGAAGAGATCGTGGACGGACTATCTGAGCAGGAAGAGCTGTACCCGGCATTCGAGTATTTCCAGTACTCGAATCTAGGACTCACTCTAGCTGGTGAGATCGTTGCCGCAGCGTCGGGTCAGACGTATGACTCCTACATTCGGGCCAACATCCTGGACCCGCTCGGAATGAGCAATACCTACACGGACATCCCCGTCGCTGAACATGGACAACGCATGGCAGTGGGGTACAGCACCAAACGCCGCGACGGTTCCCGGCCCGCTGTGACAGCGTTTCAGGCTCGGGGTATCGCACCGGCAGCCGGTTTTGCATCGACAGTCGAGGATCTCGCCAGGTTCGCGAGCTGGCAGTTCCGCGTACTGCACCACGGAGCCGACGAGCTATTGAGCAGGAATACGTTGCGCGAAATGCAGCGCGTTCAATGGATGGACCGTGATTGGAATGCTAAGCGGGGACTCGGGTTCGGAGTGTGGCGAGAGAACGACAAGACTTATGTGGGTCATGGCGGCAGCTGCCCGGGTTATAGGTCAGACTTCAATCTCGACCCGGTCGGCAAAGTGGCAACCATCTTCATGACGAATGCTTCCGGTGTGAGTAGCAGCATGTACACTCGGCGCGCTCAGGAGATCGTTGGCCCTGCCGTTGGAGCGGCTGTGGAAGAGGAGGAGACCGATCGCAACCTCAGTACAGACTCCCTGGAGATCTACTTGGGTACGTACGACCAAGCGCCGTGGGGTCATGAGAGCGCAGTTGTTCTCTGGAAGGGAAAATTGGCGGTCGTTTCGCTTACGTCCAACGATCCCCTGGCTTCGATGATGAAGCTGAGAAAAACCGGCGAACATACCTTCAGACGCGTGCGTGACGACGACAATCTGGGTGAAGAAATTCGATTCGAGATTGGCCCGGACGGACGCGCCACCAGGATGTGGCAGCACGGAAACTACAACCCACGAATCCGTTGAGAAACGTGTGTGTTGTCTACCCCTTGGACGTTAGGAATGCCAGCTGAGATCCGATCTCCAGCATGGAGAGCGACGCAATATCTTCAGATATTGCACCCAAGACTTGGTTGACTGCCATACCGCTCACAATGGACGTCTTATAGCTCACCTTCATGAGGCGTTCGTCCACACGCGCGCCAAAATGGGCCTTTAACACATCCACGATGGCCCCGATGTTGGCCTTGGCCGTGGGTTGTTTACGATCTCCAAGACCTGAGAAGTCGGTGAGGCTCGGAGCGATCCTGGCTGACTGCCAACCATCCTTGCTAAACGCGTAGATGTCGAGGAACAACTCCGTTGGTGTGGCCGTTCTCTTATCACTCAGACGCGTTTCAGCTGCATCGCGTGCCTCTTCCGCGATCTTGTCGAGCTTCGATACCGCCTTGTACCCGGCAACGCCAGCAACACCCGTTGCAACGCCAGTTGCCAACGGCATGTTTCTCACCGCCCCCCTGCCGCGCACCTTTTGCGTCAAGATCGATGCGGTTTCGGACGATGGCCGTGAGTCCTGTTGAACCGGCTCACCCACTACAACAACCACTTGGTCCCCCGAGTTGACAATCAGCTCACCGGTACGGGTAGTTATGACTACCTGGTCATTCTCAATGGCAATCGCGGACCCAATGGAAGCTCTCGGTGCCGCGGCGAGGACAGATCCTGGAATCCATGCCACTCTTGCACCAGCATCCAGCAGTCTCTTCGTTGCCTCTCCCGCCGTGGATTTTTCTGCTTCCACGGCCCAGATCTCTGGAGCAGGAAAGTTGACCTTAATCCGAGCTTCCGCAGTCGAACAGTCCAGAAGAGGCGCAACGGTTGCCGTGTCGACATCCCCGTGCGGCGGGTTAGATACAATGAGTTGAGTGTCTGCCATATCACGCATTCGTGTCTAGTGTTGAGTCAGTCAATTTCTTAGTATCCACTATTTGCAATAACGTAGCTGGTATGTGCCGCGGAGGCACACATTATGTCTTTGAAACGCGACTGGAGCCCGAATGAGCTAGCCTGTTTGCGACTCGCCGAGAGTACGGCGATAAACGAGGCCATCCAGCACCCCCCCAAACTCGTTTCTGTCATTTCCGACATCGCACATACAATTATCGGCGCGTACCGGTCTGGACATAAGGTTCTGTTGTGCGGAAATGGTGGTAGCGCCGTCTGCGAACTCGTAGAGAAGAGTTTGGCGTAACGGGTATGTAACAATCCCTGTCGACAATACTATTGTGCGGTGAGGATATCTGTATCCGAACGGGTGAGGTTCAACGGGCACTTGCGCGCGAGACTGCCGCTCCACAGCTTAGTTCAGTGGCGAATTCCCTACTACAATCAGTGGAGACCTGATGCAACTCTTCCCCAGCAAAGCACCTATGATCGCGACGGCACTTACCCTGGTGTTGAGCGTCGCTTGTGGCGATAGCACAAGCCCGGACGAAGGGGAAACCCAGGACTTCAGTGGCAATTACACGCTCCATGAGATCTCCAGCGGGACTGTTGGTGGCAGTCTCACAGTATTGGCAGGATCAACCGGCACCTTCAACATGACGGCCACTACCTATGAGGTCCTAATCGACGTTTCCAACGGCCTACAAACCATTGACGACCACGGCACATACACCGCGACCGGTACCGCCACTGCGGGCAACTTCACTCAACAGTCTTCTGTCGACCCGGCGTTGCAGTACCAGGGCACTTATGCATGGAATGCATCTACGAATCGACTGACGATCGATACGAGTTCGCAAGGCGTGCGGACTGTACTTGTGCTGCAGAGAAACTGATTGGGGATTTCCTTTGAGACGTGGATATGGGATCTTGACCATGGAGGCTAAGTTGGCACTCGTGAGAGCATCGGTATTACTCATTCTGGGCGTCCTCTGCTTAGGAACGGTGTCTCTCTCAGGTCAGAACGCCACGCTCACCGGTGTGGTTCGCGAGGCTGACTCGGGTGAACCGATTAGGAGTGCCACGATATTCCTCACCGGCACTCCACTCACGGCGGTCACGAACTCGCACGGTAGGTTCGCCCTCACAAGGCTTGCCGGCGGAAGCTATGACATACGCGTTGTCGCTATGGGATTCAAGGTCGACAGCATCTCTGGCATCTCACTCACTGGCGGTGAGCAGCGGGAGGTCGAGATAGCCCTCGAGCGGGTGTCGCTGTTGCTTCAGGAAGTTGTCGTGACCGCCAGTCGGATTGCGGAAAGCAGAGATGAGTCAGCAATCAGCATATCCACTCTGCCGAGCAGGGAGATCCTCCAGCGCAACGTCAGTACTCTCGACAAGGCGCTCCTTTACGTGCCCGGCGTAACATTCAATGGCAGAGAGCAGATTGACATTCGGGGTGCAGCCGGCTTCTCGCGAGGTGTAGGCAGCAGGGTGCTCATGTTGCTCGACGGGCATCCTATCTTGAGTGGTGACGGTGGCGAAGTCGACTTCGGCACCATTCCTCTTTTCGATTTGGATAGGACGGAGATCGTCAAGGGAGCTTACTCGGCGGTTTACGGCAGCAATGCCGTTGGTGGTGTAGTCAACATCATCACGAAACCGATAGACGACGAACCTGAGACGGTTTTCCGAGGCCACGCCGACGCATACGTATACCAACCACAGTACAAGTGGGCGGGGGAGTTGCGCTCAGCGCTCGGAGCGGGCGTTCAGCACTCCCGCCGCATTGGGACTGTGGGGGTTCGTGCTTCGTTTGGATACGAAGGCTCGGAGGGATTCACCGAGAACGGTGAATCGACTCGGTTCACTGGACGTGTCAAGTTGATGTCGGCTCCGACAGATCAACATCCGTGGGATGTATACGGTGTGTTCTCCCGCGACCGCTCCGGCGAGTTCTTCACTTGGCGCTCAGCCGAGGAACCGTATCGGGTGCCCCCGAACGAGTTGGGGGATCACACCATCGACTTCAAGGCGCTCACAGGGGCGACAATCACGCCGATCGTCAAAGCAAACATCCTGCTCCGGTTGAGCCCATACTTCAACGTCAATTCACTCAAGAACCGCCTGAGCGTGAACCAGGATTGGCATCGAGCGGTGAAACCCGGCTTCGCGGCACTACTGTCTTGGTACGCACGCGGCAAACACGCATTCACCTTCGGTGCGGATGGATCGGGCACTTGGGTCACGTCAAATTTCCTGGGAGATCCCAAGATCTATGACGTAGCAGTCTTTGCACAAAACGAATTCCCGATCACAGATAGGCTCAAGGCATCACTCGGGTTGCGGCTCGACCACCACAAAGCCGATTTCGGCGAAGGTGAGCTTGCGCTGAGCCCGAAAGCCGGATTGGTCATCCGGCTCGCACAAACGGCAACGATTCGCATGTCCGTTGGTGGCGGATACCGCGCGCCGAGTGCGATCGAGCAATTCGTCTCAACATACCAATACGGCTTCCAGGTGGTTCCCAATCCCAGATTGCGAGGCGAACAGGCTTGGTCCGGCGAAGTGGGTACAACGGTGACAATGCTCGACAGGGTCCGGTTCGACGGCGCTCTGTTTGCGAGTTACTACCATGACCTCATCGGACCCGCAATGGCACCCGATCAGCCCTTTGTTTTTCAGTTCCAGAACGTGTCGCGCGCTCGGGTGGCGGGATTGGATTTTGGCGTCAACGCTCAGGTTTTGCCGAGCGTACTGGAGGTACAGGGCGGATACCTGTTCCTTTCCACTGAGGACCGTGATGCGCACAGAGCCCTACCATACCGGTCCAAGCACAACCTGACGGCGACCGTGAACTTTCTGGGCGGATTGGCTGGGGTGGACACTCGCTACAGAAGTCGTGTCGAAGAAGTCCTCGGCTATCCACTCGATGCGCGATCGGCCGTCACGGTCGTCGACCTGCGACTCGGCTATCGAATTGCCGGAATACTGTGGCAGCTCAAGCTCGCGAATATCTTCAATCGATTCTACGTGGACGTGCAGGAAAGGAACCCTGGAGCTCCACGGAGTATCTCGATTACGGCCCTGCACGGCATGTAAAGACGCCTCGCCCGTGAAACGAGCACTGCGTGGTACGGGCAGCAACCTGGCCGAGGATGACAGGGGCAACGACTACGACGGCGGGCTCGACCTCAAGTACGGGATCACTCCTCGCATGACTCTTGACCTGACCTATCGTACCGACTTCTCGCAGGTCGAAGTAGATCAAGAGCAGATTAACCTTACTCGGTTTTCACTGTTTTTCCCGGAGCGAAGGGATTTCTTTCTAGAGAACTCAGGAACATTCACCTTCGGCGACCTGCGTGGTATGTCCGGCGACCCTCGCACCGGCGCATCGCTGCGTGACTTCAGCCTATTGCACTCCCGACAAATCGGGTTGCGTGCCCGTAACCCGGTTCCGATGGAATTCGGTGGCCGCCTCACCGGAGGGGTAGGCCCGTATGAAATAGGGCTGCTCAACGTCCAGACGGGGACATTCGACGGCGCGCCTGCGGAGAATTTCTCGGTCGTCCGCATGCGTAGAAAGTTGCTCCGCGCTTCAGACGTGGGCTTCATGTTCGGCAATCGCCAAGCGACAGGAGATAGCGGCGGAGCCTACAATCGCAGTTTTGGCGTGGACGCAAATGTGCGGCCACTCAGGAACCTCGTCATCAACTCCTATCTAGCACTCACGCGAAGTAGCGAAGGGGATGACGACGAGGCGGCACGGCTCTCGATAGGGTGGCGCGACCGGATTTGGGACGCCTCGGCGATGTTCAGGTATTTCGGCGACAACTTCGAACCCGGAATAGGCTACGTTCGGCGCGTCGGTATGCGTCAATACTACGCTACGTTTGGCGCTCACCCACGTCCTGATATTCCCTTGGTGATGACATTGAATCCGTACGTGGAAGGACACTACATCACCAATCTAGATGGTCTTCTCGAAACGAGAACAGGAGAGATTGGACTGGGAGCCACACTCATGGATGGTAGCAGACTAAATCTGCAATTCACCGACAACTTCGAGCACCTTGACAACTTCTTCAGGGTCGGATCCGATACGGTGCCTGCGGGCGACTACTCTTTCCGCGAGGCATCAGCATCGTACAGCTCCAGCGGAGGCCGCCCGCTGTCTGGAAGCCTTACGCTATCAGGTGGTGGGTACTATGGCGGTACGCGCAGTTCCATCTCCACGGGCTTCACTTGGCGAGCCGACTACCATCTTTCATTCGAGTTGACAGCCACACACAATGCATTGGAGATACAAGGAAATTCCAGTAACGCCGACCTGTTCAGTGCCAGAGTCAAGTACTCCTATTCGACAAAGCTGTATGTGCGCGGGTATGTGCAGTACAACGACGCCGCCGGACAGTTCATCACGAACATTCGCCTCAACTACATCCATGCTCCGCTGAGCGATCTTTTCCTCGTTTATACGGAACGACGCGACACGAAGAATGGCGGCGGGGTGCTCGAACGTTTGGTCACTGCGAAACTGACCAAGCTGTTCGCGTTCTAAACACCACGGTGGCTCCCGCCACGCACCTCCAATACTTTTCTGCAACCCCAATCAGAAGAAGATCTCATGCAGCACATCTCGCGCGTGCACAACATGTGTGGTCGACTCGCCTTCTTGGCTCTCTTGGCAGTCGCAGTTCCGATCCTTCCGACTGAACGACACGAAGACCAATACGACGAGTTACCTGGCCTCGAATCGATATTCGATGACGGTCCCCTGCTTCAAGACCGAAACGATGACGGGCTGATTGACTTCGTGAACGGGCATATCGTACTCGGAGCTGACCCGAGTGACACCGAAGTGGCCGCTGCCGCAAATGTTGCCGCGAGAATCGGATTCGAGACTTCTTCCATGAACCTCCCGATGACGGAAGAATCTGAGGGTGTCGCAATTGCTGTAGGCAGTAGCGCGCTTACCGCACTAGCTATTCAACCCGAGGCGCTCGGCGTGGACCTGGAGCCTGGGATTGGCGTGATAACACTCACACCCGGTACCAACGGGGACATTCTCGTCGTAACTGGCGGCGACGACGCCGGTACCGCTGCTGCAGCTTTTGCCTTCAGCGCTGTTACGCCGCACCTGTGGGATCCGGAGGGATCCACTTACCAAGACGTGGCGACCGAGGCGCGTGAAATACTCAACGCGGCCGGTGTGGTTGAGACGAACACCCGGGTTGTTCGCGTCGTCGTCGAGGACGGAACCCCGGGGTTGAGGCGGCTGGATTTGGCAGTGCGCATATCCGCTGAAACGTTCTGGCTGGCGGATAGCGTACTCAGGGAGGTGACGAAGGAGAGAGAGGAAGCGGAGGATACGGAGGAGAGGGTTGACGAGCCACCGTCACTCCGATACGACGGGCTGCGGTTGTTGCGTATACAGCTAATCGCAGACGGTATTGAGCCCACACCCATCCACGTAAAGGGACCGAATGAGTCGCCTGAGAGAGCGTCGGGCCGCAGACCCGGTGGCGGAGACAAGGAGAACATCAACCTCTCTAACCTGTTCACAACCGATGGTTTTTTCAGCGACAACGACCGTAACCTGATTCCAGATCGTGTTGACGTCGTGCTCAGTGCCACTGGCGAAACGAGCGGCGCGACCGTCGACCTTGCGGCGCGTCTCGGTCTCGAAGCGGCAGGTGTAACGATTCCCATTGCCATAGTTCCGGAAGAGATTGAGGATCCGGGTGACCATCCTCCGATGGTCTTGATCGGGAGTTCGCATCCTGTCGTTCGTCAGTTGGTGGACAGCGCGAAGCTGGTGATGCCCGATTTGAGCCCTGGTGAGGGCTGGATCGAGGTGATTCCGAACGCGTTTGAAGACAAATCCACCATGGTCATCCTGGGCGCGGACGCGGCGGGCCTGGAGCGAGCCGTACGGCAAGTGGCCGAGCGATTCCCACACGTGTGGGAGCGGGGCAAGGACAGGACTACCGTAGACGATGTCGAGCATGACCTTTGGATGGCACTTGCAGGCAGATCGCCCATCGGCCAGGCGGCGACCGCGCTGTACAAACTCGACCAGCTGGTCGAAAGTTTGTCCGATTCAGACCTCGAAACCGCAGAGGTCAGCATTCACGTCGAGAAAGCCGACGATGCCTTGGTCGATTTCGTGCGTGAACGATTGACCGGCAAGCTGCTCGCAGATCAGTTGAACGTCACGGTTGACAACCTCGACGTGCAGAACGCGCAGTTGCTGATAGACGACGAATTGGACATTGCGTCAGAAGTTGATGAATTCTGGATGCTGTTCAGATCTGAGGTGCTGCCCAGCGTCCGACGTGGTCAGCCTGTCACTCTTCGCATATTGCTGAGCGAGCAACCCGAGACCCGCGCGCAGATTCAGCAGCAAGTCTCAGCCGAACTCGAAGCGGCCGGCGCTGACATGGCAACAACCTCGGTCACCGTACTCTCCGCATACAAACAGGGGTATAG
>CAYTDU010000045.1:0-15632 GCA_964436395.1 uncultured Gemmatimonadaceae bacterium
GTGCGGATCGGCGTGGAAGAAACCGTCTTCAAAGACCTGTTTGAGGACCGCCCTGGCGCCGGTTCTGGCTACTGCCGGCAGATCGAGAGCGGCTCTCTTCAGTTCCTCGACATTCGATATCTTGATACCGTCGATGTAGACAACGGGGCGCTGTCCGAGCGAGAAGCTAGTGACGCCGCGCACTCTGAGGTCTTTTGCCGAGCCGAGGCCGCCACCCATCGATACCGATCGGACACTTGGAATGTGGCCTTGCAGTATTGAACCAAAGTCTTGCACCGGCACAACTTCACGTGCAGACGCCACGTCGATGGTCCCAAGCGAAGTTCCGATCTTCCTCTTTGACACCGCGCCGCCTGTGCCCGTCACGACGATTTCGTCCAGTGTAAATCCGCTCAGACTCATCGCGAAGTCAATGGCGGCAGTCCCACCTGCGTTCACGGTCACCATCTGTTCCTCGCTTCGATAGCCGATTGCGAGGACGCGAATGGTATACGCGTTCGCGGGCACGCCAGTCAATCGCACTTCGCCACGACCATCAGTGACGCCTGTGTGGTTAGTGCCGACGAGCACAACTCTCGCACCGTTGATCGGCTGATCGTTGGTCACGTCGGTCACTGTGACTGAAACAGTGCCCTGGACTTGCGCGGCTGCCGGTGCCGCCAACACCAGCAAAACGGCGGCGCCCAACAGGAGGCCAAGCCCTGCTCTCAACCTTTCTCGTGACATGCTATGCTCCTTGGTTTGGGAAGGTGATTCGGAATCGAGGCGCTGGATTCGAAGCCTCGGCCCGCTTCCTTAATAGAAGAGCGTGATCTGTCGGTTACTTCCGCGTTACCTCTGCACAAAGTCCTGAAATTGAGGGCTGGTGACGCGATTGTTGGTGGGCGGCAACGTTGGGAAAGAACAAAGTGTTGCATGAGGATAACTCCTTTACTGCCAATAGCTTATGCTGATCAGCCCAAGGCCCTCACGAACAAACGACGGTTTTAGCTGCCGTAACTCAGCCAAAACCGGCAGAATAACGTAACCGTTGTGCATCAAACGTCAAGATCTTAGATGTGGTAGGTTCTGCCACACCGCCCTGCAAACACACTAACATTTCCGATACGCTATTGGCACATATGGCGCTGGCAGGCAGCTGACTCGTGTGGTATCGTGGTATCAAACCGAAATGTGTTTAGAGGAGCTGCGTGTGACCGTCATCGACGTATCTGCGTTTGTGGGGGATTATCCGTATCGTTGCATCTTACCTGCGACTCCGAACTGGCTTCTCTCGCAGATGGACAGAATGGGCATCGAATCAGCATGGGTCGGGCACCTGCCTTCGTTCTTGTATCGAGATCCTGAACCCGGCAACGACAGGTTATTGGATCTGGTCACTCCTCACCGAGACCGACTCGTGCCGGTTCCGGTTGTTCATCCAAGACTCCCAGGGTGGGAAAACGAACTCAATCAAGCGGCGGAGGTCGGCGCGGCTGCTATTAGAGTCTATCCAATGCACCAGGGGCTGGATCCGTGCGGTGGAGACATGCGAGTTTTGGTGGCGGCAGCCGGGTCGGTCGGCCTTCCCTTGTTGTTCACCGTCAGATTCGAAGACTCGCGCCAACGTCACCGTGCAGACACTGCGGCCGATCTACCCGCTGCTGCGGTCCGTACGCTCATCCGCTCGGACAGCGAAGCACGATTCGTCATCTCGAATGCGGATCGCGGGTTCATCGAGGAGGTTCACTTCGGCTTGACACCCGGGGAAGCTGCTCGGGTGCTGTGGGACTTTTCCTGGGTTTGGGGGCCGCCCGAAAACCAACTGAAGTTGCTATTCGATACGGTGGGGGCCGACCGCTTCACGCTTGGCACCGGCATGCCGCTGCGCATTCCCGATGCAGCGATAACGAAGCTCGATCTGATGGATCTCAATGAAGACGATCGAGCCCTACTTCTGGGCGGCAACCTGATCCGGTGGTTACCGCGCTCGAACGGCTGAAGAGGGATGTCGAATGGACGTTAGGCAGGCAATTTGGAATGCCGCCAGGGTACTTGTCGAGGACAAAGTCAGAGGCGCAATGGCCTCAGTCTCACGTCAACGCGGTTCGTGTCCCATGGCCAGCGACGCCAAGATGGTCGTCTCTTCGGACGGTCGAGAGTGGGGTACAGTAGGTGGTGGTTGTATTGAAGCCGAAGTGATAAGGGCTGCGTTGGAGGTTGCAGAGAGTGGCGAGCCGAGGTTTGTAAGCCACACGCTGACTGCCGACTCTGCCGGCGATCTCGGCCTATCGTGCGGAGGAACGGCGGAATTCCTCCTCGAGCCAATTGTGGCTGACGACAAGATGCTCAAGCTGTATGCCTACGTGGCAGCCGCCATAGACGATCGGGTGCCGCTGGTCGTGTACACCGGCACCAATTGGGGGGATGGGCCGAGAAAGGCAGTGGTGGCTCTTGTGGAGGAGGGCAGGGAGGAGGTGTTGGGAGTCGGTGACCTCGAGTTTCCCACCTCGACCAACGAGTCGACGAGCAAATGTCGTGCAACCTTCTTCGATGAAGAAGCGGGCATCTTGGTGGAGTCGATCGCACGGAAGCCCAGAGTTGTGATCTTTGGTGCGGGGCACGTGGGTGTTGAGATAGCCAAGGTGGCGAGCGGTGTGGGATTCCACGTGGTGGTGTATGACGACCGCGAGGAGTTCGCCAACCGGGAACGCGTGCCGTGGGCGAACGAAGTGTGCGTTGAAGACTTCCGGACAATCCTGCAGGGTTTGGAGGTCGACGCCGACGACTACCTACTCGCCGCCACACGTGGCCACAACTTCGACGCATTGATCATCGAACACATTGCAGACTCGCCCGCCAAGTATGTCGGAATGTTGGGTAGCAGACGCAAACGCGCGGTGACCTTCAGAGCGCTCGAAGAGGCTGGGGTGCCGGCGGAAGCACTGGCTCGCGTCAGGTCGCCGATAGGCCTCGACATCGGTGCGGACACGCCCGCTGAGATAGCCGTGTCGGTGGTGGCGGAACTCGTGCAGGAGAGACGAACGATCGGCGGCTAGAACGGTGATCTGTCCGCGTCCGGCATTTCGACTCTGTACGCCTCCATTGCGTAGTATTCAGCCAATCCCAGCTTGTCGGCTTGTGCAGCAGTGTCGAGATTCCGGGCCTCAACCCGTTCCCAGAACTCCCGATCGTCGTGACCGCCTGGAAAGAGGGCCACATCCTTTTGTGATTGGTGCTTGAAGATCGCGAGGATCTTTCCGCGCAGTTCTTCTTGTGAGAGCGGTACCAACACGTCCGCGTCAACAATCGACCATTCCTGCCATGATCCACGGTAGTACCAGACCTCCGGACGTTCTCCGCCGTACCGCGCGAGCGCTCGCTCTATTGCCTCCTTACAGACGCGGTGCGTGCCGTGAGGATCCGACAGATCTCCCGCCGCGAATACAATCTCAGGTCGCGTCTCGGCTATGAGAGAGTGGATTATCTCGATGTCCTCCTCACCAATTGGACGCTTTCGGACCTCACCGGTTCTGTAAAACGGGAGGTTGAGGAAACGTGCTGAGGAAGGAGGAAGCCCCAAAGATGCGATTGCAGAGATCGCTTCCGATTCGCGGATAAATCGTTTGACGTCCAGCGCGGTGTTTGAATCTATGTCTCCCGGCCCTTTTTCTTTGAAGCGGTCTTCGATTTCGTGTCGTTTTTCACCGGCCCGGTTTTTGTCCAAACCCAGAGTGTCGGCAGCACGTTCCACGAAGCTCAGGTGGCGGCATACGTCGTGGTCGAATACCGCGATGTTGCCGCTCGTCATGTATGCAACCGTAATCTCGTTCTCGTTCTCCCAGAGCTTCCGCATAACGCCACCCATTGAGATCACGTCGTCGTCGGGATGAGGTGAGAAAACCAAGACTCTCCGCGTCTTTGGGAGTTTTGTCCGCCCTTTGATCTTCTTGGTGAGCCTGTTGAAGATTTCCCCGTTGATTTGGCCCGCTTTGGTGTACTGAGCGAGCAACGGGCTCAAACGGTTGTCACGGTAGTCTGCCGCGGAGAGTTTGAGGATCGCCTTTTGGGTGCGCTGTGCCAGCCAGACAACCGCACGTTCGGTCACCGGCGGTGTCCATTTCACGCTCTGTAGCACCCAAGGCGTTCTTACCCGAGTTAGTTCTGCGGCGGCCGGCGGGTCCAGATATACAGTGGCGGCCGGGTGGTCTTGCAGGTAGGTAGCTGTGACGTCGGACGATATCTCTCCTTCCACTGCGCGCTTCACTATTCGAGCCTTGTGCTCGCCTGTCGCAATGAGTGCGATCCGCTTGGATTCGAGGATTGTCGCTATACCCATTGTGATGGCTTCCAACGGCACATTAGACTCCCCGAAGAAATCCGCGGCGGCGTCCCTACGCGTGACCGTGTCGAGCGTGATCAAGCCGGTCCGTGAATCTGGAGATGATCCGGGTTCGTTGAATCCGATGTGACCGGAGCGTCCGATACCCAGGATCTGAAAGTCGATTCCTCCGGCCTCCAGAATGGCAGCTTCGTAGTCTTCGCAATGACGGCGCAGGTTTTCCCTGTCGGTCTTACCGTTTGGGATGTGGATGTTGGCCGGATCGATGTTCACATGATCGAAGAGGTTCTCCATCATGTAGCGCCGGTAGCTGTGGATGCTGTTGGGCTCCATCGGGAAATACTCGTCGAGGTTGAACGTGATGACGTTCGAAAAATCCACTTCGCCGCGTTGATACCTACGCACGAGTTCCCGATAGATCCCGATCGGAGTACTTCCGGTCGCCAGCCCTAAAACACAGTGTCCCTTGTTCGCCGTCGCACTCGCAATCGCTTCGATGATGCGATGGGCAAGGAGCATTGCGAGGTCACCGTGATCGATGACGATTACGGTTGGGATCCGTTCTCGCTCTCGGGATCCTTCCAGCGTACCGATTGTGCTCGGCAACGGGCGGGAGGTGTGTTCAGTTCCAGATTCCATGTAGACGTCCTTTCATATCGCTACACCATGGAATCTTCAATATCCAACATGGGATTACCAATGTCCAAGCGGCGGGCTGTCTCCTTCCCATTCCCCTTTCCCCGTTCCCCTTTCCCTTAGTCCCCTCTCCCCTTTCCTTCCCTCCGCTCTTCCGTCTAGCATTCTAGCGCACCATTCAGTAATCCTTACGATCGTGTGAAAAGCGGCCGTTGAGAGGATTGAATCGCATGGAAAAGCTCAGAGGGGCATTTGTGGAGTGTTACGATTCCACCGAACCAAACCGTATGGTCACCGCTCCGGGCCGCATCAACTTGATCGGTGAGCATATCGACTACAACGGTTTGTCGGTCTTCCCGATGGCTCTCGACCGCAAGATCTCGATGGTGTTCCGGGCAAGGAAACGTCCAGGAGTTCGCGTATGCAATCTGGACAGCCGGTATCCACCCATCGAATTCGAAATCTCAGCGTCGATCGAACCATATGATGTGGGTCAGTGGGGAAACTATCTGAAAGCCGCCGCACAGGGATTGACTTTGGTTAATCCGGGTCTGATCGGCTTTGACGCGGTCGTGCACTCTGATATCCCGGTGGCGGCGGGTCTCAGTTCGTCTTCAGCCTTGGTGGTTGCTACAGCATTTGCACTGATAGAAACAAGTGACATGGCGGTGGAGCGCGACAAGTTGATGAACTTATTGGCGGATGCCGAGCGATATGTGGGAACGCGAGGCGGCGGCATGGACCAGGCCATATGTATCTCGGCAAAGGAGGGACATGCAACTCGTGTGAGTTTTGACCCGATTCGACTGACCCACACGCGAATCCCTGAAGATTGGTTGTTCGTTGTCGCCAACAGCTTGGTGACTGCCGAAAAATCCGGCGCAGCACGTGCCGCGTACAATGAACGCACCCGAGAGTGCAGGGAAGCGTTAGTGTTGGTAGCCGGCGAACTAGGGATGATGGACGAGGTGGACTCCTACCCAAGACTGCTCGCGACTGTGCAGGTCGAACAAATCCTCTTGGCGGCCGAGTCGGCGCTTCACGGTTCGCTTGCCAAACGGTTCATGCACGTTGTGTCGGAGGGCGTCCGTGTGCGAAGGGCTGAAAAGGCTATGCGTGATTCCGATATAGAGACCTTTGGACGATTGATGTCGGAATCGCATAGGAGCCTTCGTGACGACTTCGAGGTGAGCGGACCCGAGTTGAATGAACTCGTCGAGATTGCCGTGAAATCCGGCGCTGAGGGAGCGAGACTGACAGGAGCCGGATTCGGTGGTTGCGTGATAGCACTGTGCACGGCGGATACCGTCGATGGTGTAAAAACAGCACTCGAGAGTGAGTTCTATGCAATACACCGAGTCCCCGCTGACCTCGGAGACTCGTTGTTCGTAGCCCGACCGGGAGGGGGAGCGCGGGTAGTGGAATTATGAATGTCCAATGTCGACTATCCAATATCCAAGTGTTGTGCGCATCGTTCATCTCGAGCGAACAGAATGAATCACGTGGCCATTGAAGATCGGATATTGACTATTGGAGATTCCACTCCTACTTGAACCCAACTCTCGGCAACGCCTGAAACAGTCCCACCGCGGCGACCACAACCAACAGCGTGCATCCAACCCCGGGAATCGCGTCGCCATAGATGAAGAAACCCGTGCCGAACAGGCTTCCGTATACTACCACACATCCCAAGAACCAGCACAATAGTGCCGCCGATAGACTCTCGTTCTTGTCCCGTGGTTTGGTGTCGACAACCGTGCTCCAGCCCTTTCCGAACGGATGGATTCTGTCGTAAAACGCCTGCAGCGTAGCTCTGTCGGTGGGTGATGTCAGGAACGTAACGACCAGCCACACCAATGTTGTCACCGCAACGCCCGATATGAGCATGACCGACGGATGAAGAGCAGAGAAGCCGATCGCTTCGTGAACGAACTGGAAGTAAACGGCAACGAAGAAAGAGATTGTCATTGCGGATATTTCGCTCCACGCGTTGATTCTCCACCAGAACCATCTCAGCAGGAAGATCAACCCTGTGCCTGCACCAATCTGCAGGAGAATCTGGAATGCCTGAAAGGCGTTCTCCAGCCACAACGAGATTGCGCTTGCCAACACGATCAGGACAACTGTCGACATCCTTCCGACCGTCACGTAGTGATGTTCGTCTTTGTCTGGTGCGATGAATCGCCTGTAAACGTCGTCCACTACGTACGATGAACCCCAGTTCAACTGGGTGCTAATCGTAGACATGTATGCAGCTGCCAAGGAGGCGACCACGAGGCCGAGAAGACCGTGTGGAAGGAAGACCAACATCGCCGGGTAAGCGAGGTCATGTCTCACAATCGAAGGATCCAGATGAGGGAACCTCTCGACGATTGACGCTAGGTTGGGATACACGATGATCGATGCCAGGGCAACCAAAATCCAAGGCCATGGGCGCAGCGCGTAGTGAGCGATATTGAACAGTAGAGTTGCTCCAACCGATTCCTTCTCACTTCGAGCCGCCAGTATTCTCTGTGCCACATAACCGCCACCGCCGGGCTCCGAACCGGGATACCACGTGCTCCACCACTGCACTGCAATTGGGATTATCAATACCGTCGCTGCGGTCTTCCAGTCAGCGAAGTCGGGCAGCATCGACAGCTTTCCCTGCAACGCCGGATTTGAGATCAGCCCTGAGAACCCTCCCACCTCCGGTAGTGCCAGTGCGTAATATGCAGCCGATATCGATCCAACCATCGCGATCACGAACAGGAGCAGATCGGTCACGACCACACCCCACAACCCGGAAGTGGCTGAGTAGATCACCGTGATCGTGCCCGCGATGAGAATCGTCTGATATTTGTCGACGCCGAGTAGCACACCACCTATCTTGATGGCCGCCAACGTCACGGTGGCCATGATCATGACATTGAAGAAGATCCCCAGGTAAACCGCTCGAAATGCTCTCAGGAATGCCGCTGGTTTCCCAGAGTAGCGCAACTCGTAGAAGCCGATATCGGTGAATACGCCCGACCGACGCCACAGCTTGGCGTAGAAGAATGCCGTGCACATTGCCGTGATCAAGAATGCCCACCACAGCCAGTTTTGGCTCACGCCACCAGTACGAACGAGGTCGGTGACGAGATTGGGGGTGTCGGTCGAGAAGGTGGTTGCCACCATTGAGGTGCCCAGAGCCCACCATGGCAGCTTTCGACCGGAGAGGAAGAACTCTGTCGTGCCTCTTCCCGCTCTACGAGCGAACAGCACGCCGACGATCAGCACCACCAAGCCATACGACGCAATTACGGCCCAATCCACTCCGTCTAGCTGCATCGAAACGATCTCATTCTTTGTCCAGGAACCAGGTTCTCAGGTCATTCGGATAAGCGCCGCGTTTTACCAACGCTCCAATCTCGCTCATGACGTTGGGCCTGTCAGCTTGAAACGTCATGCCGAACCAGCGGTCTCGGGCCGCAATGACTTTCAGTGTGGAAATGCCTGCCCTGATCTGTTCGTTCAGGGCGCTACTTATCAGGAATTCGGCGTCAGGTTCGTTTGCGTGTTTACCCAGAAATTCTTCGAACTGCTCTTTCAATAACGGGAATATGGTAGGGGTGAGAGCCCAGATGTTCATTGATACAATCTCGCTCCCCCCAAGCGCGTACCGATCTCCGCTGGTTGTGACTCCGGCGATCGCTCCGTTCTTGAGTCCGATCTTCTTCACCTCTACGAGGCGTTCGAGGAAGCCTCTATCGTCGCACACACATATACCACGTGAGACACCGCCGAATTCAGAAAGAGTATCGTGCAGCGTGTACCCGATCATCGCGAATTCTGGAGTGTCTGCTTCAGTATGTTGCTCGCGAAACCCGTGGAGCGATGCGTAAGAAAAGCTGCCGTAGAAGTCGTCGGCGTTGATCACGACAAAGGGTTCAACGACCATTTCCCTTGCCGCGAGTATGGCGTGGGCTGTGCCCCAAGGTTTGACTCGCTTCGCGGGCAACTCGAAACCCGCAGGCAGATCGTGCAAGTCTTGGTACGCGAATGTGACTTGTACCTTTTTCCCAAACCGCTGTGCCGCGTGTTCCTCAAAGAGTTGTTCGAGTTCGCGCCGAATCACGAAAGTAACGCGCTCGAAACCTGCCTGAGCAGCGTCGTATACAGCGTAATCCAGCAGTACCTCACCGCTCGGGCCCACAGACGCAAGTTGTTTGTTGCCGCCGTAACGAGTGGACAGGCCGGCTGCCAGCACCACCAAGGTTTGTGACATGAATGGGGCTTGTCTACTGACTTTCTTCAGTGGTCACGTCAGGGTGTTGTGTAGGGACCTCACTCATGTAAATGAGGGTCCGGTGTCTCTTGACCACTTGGGCTAGTGCGTCGACCACTCTACGGTCGAGGGTTTCACCGGCGAGTCTGTACATCAAACCCATGGCGCGCTCGTCGTCCATCGCCTCTTGGTATGGACGCGGGCTCGTTATGGCATCAAAGATCTCTGCGGCACATAGAATCCGTGCACCGATTGGTATCTCCTCGCCCTTCAATCCGTCTGGGTACCCACTCCCATCCCAGTGTTCGTGGTGGTTTCTCACGTACTCCCTCACCGAGCCCAAATGCTCCAATGGGGAGAGGATTTGGAAACCAATGACGACCTGTTCCTTCACATGCTCTTGTTCTGAAGGAGTCAATGGGCCTTTCTTGCTGAGGACAGAATCGCGAATACCCACTCGTCCGATATCGTGGAGTCTGCCCGCAGCTCTGACTGCTTCTACTTCGTCATCGTCTAGGCCCAGTTCGGCCGCGATTGACGCCGAAAGATCGGCAACTCGTACCGAATGCCCGACGAAATCGGGGTACTTTGATTCGAGTGCGCTAAGCAAGGCTTCGAGAGTGGCAATGTTCACTTGCTCGAGCTTCTGACGTTGCCGTTCGAGTTCCTGAGTTCTTTCGACTAGCTCATGCTTCAGCCACGCAGAGATCTCCTGCGACTGTAGCTCCGTGTTCCTATGGCGCATCGCACGGTCTACTGCCGCCTTCACTCGCGCCAGGTCGACCGGCTTCGTCAGGTAGTCGAATGCCCCCCGCTGCAAGCATATCGCAGCTTGAGTAGCATCATCTGGTTCGGTGATCACGACTATCGCGAGGTCCGGATCGGCTTTGAGCGACTGTGCAATGAGTTCGGGGCCTTCCATGTGGGGGAGGTCGATATCGACCAGAGCTATTCCCGGCTTTCCCTCATACAATGCTGTTAGCGCCTTTGCTCCTTCCTCGGCTACCTCGACAACGTATCCACTCTCCGCCAGGAATTCCTCGACCGCGGAACGTGCGTCGTCGTCATGGATTACGACTAGAACCCTGTTGGTTCCGGGGACACTATATCGAGTAGGCAAACCAGTCTTTCTCCGTGACTTTTTTCTGCGGTTGATTGTCAGTCGTGGTTTTCAAGGGAAGATACGCCTGTGGGCGACCGCCCGCCAGCACGCTGTGCGGGTATTGTGGTCGGGGGCGAAGCCCCTACTCTGATTCAGTGCGACACGACGCGTTGACTCAACGCGATGAGGGAATCCGCATCTAGTTCAGCGGTTATTCGTATTACGAGATCATCGCGTCGCACGACCACGGTATTGGTCGTTTCAGGTGCCGCTACGCCCTTCTTGTCTCTGGCGTTCGACTGCTCAACAACTTCCGGAAAGGCGACAATCTCGACGAGCTTGCCTGAATCGAGAGCTTGCACGATTCGCACAGCTCTGTGGTCGGTGGTGTATGCGACTACCGCCAATCCTTCAATCTTGGGAACCGCCTTCCGAAGTACGTCTTCCGCCCCCGCCTCATCGACGGTTATCCAATCCAACTCCGCCTCTGCGCCGAGACCGCCCGCCGCCTGTGCCATGAGTGGGGCGGGAGCAGCATCCGTCGCAACGGCTCGCCGGGCTCGTGGAGCCTCCGCCACGCTGCGCTCATCGAGTGGGATGGCTATCCTCTCGATTGCCTGCCCCGAATCGACTCTCCCAGCCTCACGTACCCGTTCTTGCCGCTCCGGGATTGCTGACGGTTGCTGCGGTGCTGCGGGCGGGGTGCGCTGCGCCTGTACCCCTCCCACAGTCGCTACCGTCGTTGTCTCAGCAGTGGGCTCGTGAGCACCTATTGCTTGTGCTGATTCTTCGACGGCCTCGCCACGCGCTGGCACCGGGTTTTGTTCCTCCGAGTCTTCTGTGGCGCCTGGGCTAGGCGTTTGTGGGATTGGGATCGTCAACCGGGCGTCGGCGTCGCTCTCCGAGAGCGATTGATCGGGCCGTTCCGAAAGGAGTGCCGAACGCGCATACCAGCCCACCATCGCGGCGAGCACAACGGTGGCGGCCCATGCGAACGTTCTAATCCGCATAATTCTGCGACCCTGCAGCCCGGCAGCTCCGTAGCCGCGTTTCCCTGCAGCGGATCTTTCCGGTTTCGCTTTTGCCTGCAGCTCTTCAAACGCCGGTATTACTACATTTTCGGGTCCTGCCGCAGATAGGATTGCGGCCGAGGTTTTTCTCAATTCTCGGGCGCGCTCGAGTGTCGCTCGACACTCAGAGCATTCGCTCAGATGTTGTTCAATTTTCTGCACCTCTGCCGCTCCGTCTCTCTCGAGCCGAAGAGCACCATCCAAGTACGCATGTAACAAGCCATCATCCAGATGCGGCATCTCGTCCCTCCAGTCGCCCGTGCGCCTCAACCAACTTCGCGCGTGCCCGGGCCAGCGTTGTCCCGATCGCACCCTTGGAGAGGCCGGTCTGCTCGGCTATCTCCTCGTAGTTGAAACCGGCATCCCACAACAGGAGCACCGTTCTGTCCTTTTCGCTCAACATCTCCAATGCTTTGCGCACTACCTCCATCTTCTCGCGTCGCTCTGCCTCTTCAGCCGCCCGCGGCGCTGACTCCTGTCTGGCTTCGGCCTCACCTTTGATCAGGACCAAGTGCTTCTTCTGTCTCATTGCCGCCCTTGCCTCGTCCCGCGCGAGGTTGTTGGCCACGGTGAACAGCCACGCGCGCGGGTTGTCTGGGTCGGTGCCGAGAGCCTTCACGAATATCTCCTGGGCCAAGTCCTGAGCCCTGTCGATGTCCCAGACCTTGCGGTGAAGAAAACGCACCAGGTCTGAGTAGGTCTCGGTGTACACGGTTGCCCAGTCTGTGCTCATAGTGCCAATGTAGCGAAAAAGCCTTGCAGAAGGGCAGAGACGCAGAGGGGCCGCATCATGCCAGCACCTCTGAATCCCTGCAATTCTGCTTCTCAGCTCCCCCTAAACGCCCTCACCAACCGCCCAATCCTGAGAGGCGACAACCGCTCTTCGCCCTCGTCGCCGATCTTTATGCTCACTTCCTTTCCTGCCACCAGCACCTGACCGAACTCCTTTACGTAGTGCTCGAGTTCCGGAATCCGTTCTAGCACCTTGAAGTACGCCTCGCTGAACTGCTCGACTCCCACCACGCTCACGGAGTCATGGTGTGCCATGTCGGTCCACAACCCTTCGATTTCGATGAACAACCGTCCTGCGACATGACGTGCGTTCGGCCCGCCTGCTCGACCCGCGAGGCCCATCTTGTCGGCTTCGTCCAGGTCAAACGCCGTGCTCACATCTCGCCGGGCTCGTGCTTCCTCAGCAGCCATCACGGCGTTCGCACCCGAAGACTGTCTTATGGGAGTCGCAGCGGGGGCATTCGTCGCTTGTACGCCGCCAACAGGGAACGGACCTCTGCGGCGCGACCCGCCCACGGCGATCGCTTGGGGTTCTTGTACCAGATACGACGTGTATTCGCTCAACAGGCCGTAGCGCAGCGCGGTCTCACGGATCTCGTCGATCAACTCGTCGTTGGGACCGTTGAGTCTCACAGACTGCGTCAGGTAACCGAGTTTGCGTGAGGCCCAAAGCCGCGGAATGAAGTCGTTTGTCTCCGAATGGGCGAGAAACTGCACTTCCGCACTGTAACGTTCGGTGCTGTTGTTGCGGTGCCCTGCGACCACTAGTTCACCGTCGCTATCTCTGGTGAGCTGTTCAAAGCGACCGAAGATCACGAGTTCCTCTCCAGCGAACAGGTCCGGCAACCGCTCAGGGTACACCTCTACCAGCTCGACAGGTGTCCTTGCCAGGTGCAGATCGGCTAGAACCGGGTGCTGGATCTTTGCCGCGAGTTGACCGATAGCCTCCTCGACATCCGCTCCTGGTGCGACATACTGAGTCGCACCGCGACCAGCGTCGGAAAGTCGGTCGAGCAGATACGTGTTGACGTCGTATCCCACACCAAATGCGAACACTCTCGAGTCGCCTCGTGCGTCTTCCGCCTGAGCCGCAAGGCGCTCCGGGTTGTCCTCACCGACTGATGGTAGTCCGTCGGTCAGGAAGATCACCATTGGTATCCGACCTTCCCCCGATTCGAGTCGAAATGCTTCGGTGAGGGCCCCTTCGATATTGGTGCCGCCATCCGCCGAGAGATTCTCGATCCACTCCCGAGCATCGCGGATGTCGGTGCCATTCACACGGGTCCACTCGCTTCGGTGCACGCGTACCCGGTTGCTGAACGCAACTAGGCGGAACCGATCGCGCTCTGCGAGTGAGGATATCAGCTGCCGCAACGCTGCCTTTGCCTGGTCGAGCTTCTCTCCAGACATAGATCCGGAAACGTCCACGACCGCAGTGATATCACGCGGCAGCGCCGTACCGCGGGCCTCGCCAGGAGAAAGGGTGAGCATGAAGTACCCATCTTCGCCAGCGGGACCGTGTGTAGCCAGCGTAATTCCTACCACGTCTCGGGCAAACGGCAGAAAGACGGTGAAATCGCCGTGCAACTCACTCACTGGTCGCACCGTTAGTCTGCCGTCATCATCGCGATCTACCCGAACATCGTGTGTCGGGGAGAACGGGTCCCGAAACAAGTCACCGCTGTCTGCCACGAGCCGGAAACTCAGCGGAGCTGACGCTTCACCGCGAATCGGAGCACGAATACCCTCGCTCAGGGGCACATTCATTTGAGATGCGCCACCAGCCGCATATCGAAACTGGAGTGCATCGCCAGCTCGTGACAAAACCTGTGTGTAGCGCAGCGTGATCTTTCTGGTCTCACCTGAATTGATTGGGAAGACCCTGGCCCGAATGAGTCCGTGACCGACTAGTTCTATGAGTGCGGGGTCGCGCTTTCTGCGTACGATCTCTTCATAGATCGAGCGCGCTTGTCCGGCGTCCATCGTTTCACCACGCAACTCCTGATCGCCTTGGAACAGCGAGAAGTTGCTAAAGACCGCCTCGCCTGGCATTGGATAGAGGTAGTCGCCCTCTCCCAGGCCGCGTCCTCGATTTTCGAACCATTCCTCGACTTCAACTAACGCAACACGTCCGGTGACGGTCACTGATACAGATGAGCGCAGTTTGTGCACGGTACTCTGGCGAAGCCCAGGCAGCGGTTCGATCCAGCCCTGAGCTGTAGCTGGCGCCGCGATCAGAAGGGCGGCCGTGATTGTCATCAGCGTTCGCATCATTTCCTCCCAGTTCGATGTTCTATGGGATAGGACGATCGAACACCGCCGACTTGCACAGGGAAAGCAACGGTGGTGGGAGTGGGATGAGTGCCTTGTAATCTCAGCGGCTCTCGCTGCACTCATCAACGTGTGTTGGCGCTCAGAGCTGATCGTGCCAATATTGCTGATGGATTGGACTGTCGCATGGCAACGGGATTCGAAAAGCATGCGCGCTTGTCGAGGTTGGACCTAGTGGACGATTGCTGTGTAAGGAATACACAAAAGAAAGCACGATCACGCAGTTGCGCAGCTGAACGTTTGGGAGAGGTGAGTGCTAAGTGATTGCACGTCATAGGCTTACATTGGTACAACTTGTTTCGGGATTGTTCGCAGTCGGAATCTTCGCAGTGGGCGCAGCGGAACCGGCCGACCTTTCTGCGCAAGAGATGACCTCTGCACTGAATGGTGGTTGGGTCACCCTGTCGGAGCCTCGCGTTGATCTTTGGTATCACGGTCTAGCGGTTGTCGGTTTCGGGGAAACCGATGAGCCCACGATGTACGACACGGCCTATCTGGAGCGAGTTCGTGCTGCAAAGCAAGAACTCGGGATATATCCCACACCTCTTGACGAACGTGCTGAGAAGCTCAGGGACGAGTTTGAGGGTGATCCGGCATTCGAGCTCTTCCATTTCGTGCCGCTCTATTTCCCGGAAGCGTCCCGTGATAGAATGCTGGCTGCCCTGGCCGCGGTCGCCGATCGTCGCACGCGAGACTCCACGATCGCCGGCCGTGACACCCGCGCTGGGATGCGTTTGCTGGAGGCAAGATTTCGTGAGGGAGGGCAGCGGAGGTGGCTCAGGGAATTCGTCGAGCTCCTCCAATCGGAGTGGGATCTCTTTTATGCCGACTTTCGTGAGGAGACAGCGGCGGGGGATGCCACATACCTGACCGTAATGCGGCGGCGTTGGGAGGCCGATGTTGCGCCCGCTTTCGCAGATTTTCGCTCCGAAGAGCAGTTGGACAGCGGACGCATATACATCGCTCCAGCCCTAGGTGTAGAGGGGCGCATGTTCGCCGGAAGCTCGTTTCAAAGAACTGTGCACGCAATTGCCGTGTGGGCACCCGGTTGGAACGACCCAAGGGCAAGCATCTTCTCGGCCGTACGTGAGATGTGTTATGCCGTGGCAGGTGACGCATTGAGATCAGCCG
>CAYTDU010000046.1:0-15559 GCA_964436395.1 uncultured Gemmatimonadaceae bacterium
GAGCGGATGGCAAATGTTGCTTAACCCCGTGTTCACTTTTCGGGGGGAATCCCAATACCCTCCACCAGCATTGTGGGCACAGTCTGAAAATGACGCTGAACCAGACAAGGTGGAATACCAATGGCTGTTTGGCTAGTCCGTGCCGGCGCACATGGCGAGTACGAGTCCAAATTCATTCAGGAGGGCCGAATCTATGTCACCTGGGACGACCTAGACCTCGATCTCTCCGAACTCAGCGAGCGCACTGAACTGAAAGACGCGATGACTGAGCGGTACCCTGACGTAAAGCCCAGAGCGATTGCGAACTGGGCGAGTCAGGTGTGGCCGTTCGCTCATGAGATGGAGAAGTCGGACCTCGTGGTGCTCCCGTTGAAGAGCCAGCGCGCGATCCAGATCGGTGAGATTACAGGTGACTATCAATTCGAGCCACGTGGCCCCAGCCCGTTCTTCCATTGGCGTTCCGTTGACTGGATCGCGGATGCCGTGCCGCGTTCCCACTTCGGACAGGATCTATTGTACACGTTCGGTGCATTCCTGACCATATGCCGCGTGCAGCGCAACAATGCGGAGGCTCGCATTGACGCCATGCGGGCCAAAGGCTGGCAGCCGGAGACGGTTGCAGCCATCACCTCCGCACCTGAAGTTTCCTCACAGGATTCAACAGATGCCATGGAGAGCACCGATCTAGAGGAAGCAGCACGGGACCAGATAGCCAGTCTGATCTCCGCTCGCTTCAAGGGCCATGGATTGACGCGGCTGGTGGAGGGCATCCTCGAAGCTCAGGGGTATGTCACTTACCGTAGCCCGGAGGGTTCAGACGGGGGCGCGGACATCCTCGCCGGTACTGGACCTCTTGGATTCGGAGCTCCACGGCTCTGCGTTGAAGTGAAATCTGAGAGCTCTCCCATAGATCGGCCGACAGTGGACAAGCTGCTTGGCGCCGTGTCCAAGTTCGGAGCAGAGGAGGGCTTGTTTGTCTCCTGGAGCGGGTTCAAGACCAATGTCCAGAAGGAACTTGCACCGAGCTTCTTCCGTGTACGCCTCTGGACTCAGAAGGAACTGTTGGAGGCTTTGTTTGACCAGTACGATCATCTGGACGATGATCTGAAGGCCGAATTGCCTCTCAAGCGTATCTGGACCGTCGCTGCACAGGAAGCGGAGTGACCCTGCCGCATGCGGGTTCTGCCATGATGCGAGCCGGAATGCAGCATGGCAACACGTGAAGCCTGCCGGAATACTGAGAATGGAAGGGACCGGACAAGCAGATGGCCAAAAGGAAGAGTACACAGACGAGAAACGACAATGGCGCCACGGTCGGCTACGAGGCCGAACTCTGGCAGATGGCGGATGCCCTGCGCGGCAGCATGGATGCCGCCGAGTACAAGCACGTCGTTCTCGGCCTGATCTTCCTCAAGTACATCTCTGACGCCTTTGACGAAGCCAACGAAATCCTCCTCGGTGAACAGGCTCAGGGCGCCGATCCCGAGGACCCCGACGAGTACCGCGCCCAGAACATCTTCTGGGTACCTCGCGAAGCGCGCTGGACCCACCTGAAGAAACAAGCCCGACAGGCCACCGTCGGCCGGCTGGTGGATGACGCCATGGCCGCCATTGAGCGAGACAATCCCGCCCTCAAGGGAGTACTGCCAAAGGACTACGCCCGCCCGGCACTTGACAAGGCTCGACTCGGCCAACTCATCGACCTTATCAGTAACATTCAGATAGGAAGCGTCGAAGCCCGCGCCAAGGACGTGATCGGTCGCGTCTATGAATACTTCCTGTCCCAGTTCGCCAGTGCAGAGGGCAAGAAGGGTGGTGAGTTCTACACACCACGGTGTGTCGTGAAACTCCTGGTCGAGATGATCGAGCCCTACCGAGGCCGCGTCTATGACCCCTGCTGCGGTTCCTCGGGAATGTTCGTACAGTCGGTTGAGTTCATCCGTGCGCACGCCACCGGTAATGGCAACGCAGGGAAATCAGGTGGCGGAACGGGGCAGGCCGATATCTCGATCTACGGCCAGGAGTCCAACTACACCACTTGGCGACTGGCCAAGATGAATCTCGCTATCCGAGGAATCGAAGGCCAGATCGCTCACGGCGACACCTTCCACGACGACCGCTTTCCGGATCTGAAGGCCGACTTCATCCTTGCCAATCCCCCGTTCAACATCTCAGACTGGGGCGGGGAGCGCCTCAAGGACGACAAGCGCTGGAAGTATGGCATCCCGCCCGCTCGAAACGCCAACTTTGCCTGGGTGCAACATATCGTCCATCACCTGGCACCATCCGGGGTCGCCGGATTCGTACTGGCCAACGGCTCGATGTCCTCAAACCAGTCCGGCGAGGGTGATATCCGCAGGAACCTGATCGAGGCCGACCTCGTGGACTGCATGGTGGCGCTGCCGGGTCAACTGTTCTATTCGACGCAGATTCCGGCGTGCCTATGGTTCCTCGCGCGTGACCGCAAGGACGGCACGTTCCGTGATCGACGCGGCGAGATCCTGTTCATCGATGCCCGGAACCTCGGCCAATTGGTAGACCGCACCCACCGTGAACTCACAGACGAAGATATCGCGAGGATCGCTGACACCTATCACGCCTGGCGTGGCGAGAAAGAGGTAGGCGAATACGAGGACCTGCCCGGCTTCTGCAAGAGTGCGACACTGGCAGAGATTGAGAAGCACGGCCACGTTCTGACACCCGGCCGCTACGTCGTCGCCGTGGCGCAGGAGGATGATGGGGAGCCATTCGAAGAAAAGATGAATAGGCTGGTCGCGCAGCTGCAGGAGCAGCAGACTGAGGCGGCGGAGCTCGATGCCGCTATTGCCGCCAACCTGAAGGAGCTCGGGTTTGGTAAATGATTATTCTTTGAACGGGCTCATTCATAACCCGTCCGGGTCTATTGAAAGAATAGGATGTAAAGATCCTGCAGGTGTTGACATCATACACTACAGCAGCTACATTATATCCATACTTACTCCCCGCTCGATACGCCGCAAGGCCTCGGGCGGGGTTATTTTTTATAGCCCCACGGGGGTGTGTCATGCCCCTTGAACCCACTATCAAGCGTACCGTCGCCTTTTTCGATGGACAGAATCTGTTCCACGCCGCCCGAACTACATTCGGATATACTTGGCCCAACTATGCTCCGCAGGCACTGGCAACCGCTATATGTAGCAGTAATGACTGGCAGCTGACTCAGACACGATTCTACACCGGTGTTCCCGATCCAGCGGACAATCCATTCTGGCATCATTTCTGGACCCATAAACTGGCCATGCTCGGTCGCCAGAATGTCCACGTATTCAGCCGGTCACTTCGCTATCACAATAAGCGAGTCAAACTGCCTGATGGGAATGAGCATACTTTCCTCACTGGCGAAGAGAAAGGTATCGACGTCCGTATCGCACTGGACATCATCCGCATGGCGCATCGGCAGGAGTATGACGTTGCCCTCGTATTCAGCCAGGACCAGGATCTCTCAGAAGCAGCAGACGAGATTCGTCGTATATCACAGGAACAGAATCGGTGGATCAAGATCGCGAGCGCATTCCCAACGAGTCCTACCGCTAGTAACCGACGAGGCATTAACAAGACTGACTGGATACCCATCGACCGTTCAACATACGACTCCTGCCTCGATTCACGAGACTATCGGCCGAAGGGTGGGCGGCCGTGAAGTCTCAATATCGGGAAAGGACCGCGAACAATGTTGCTACAACCGCCGCCAACCTGAAGGAGCTTGGGTATGGCGAGTGAGTGGGCGGAGACCACTCTGGGTGATGTAATAGAGCTGAAGCGCGGTTACGACTTGCCTAAACGGGAACGTAGGCCGGGTTCGGTGCCACTCGTGTCCTCGTCTGGAGTAACCGACCATCATTCCCAATGTAAGGTGAAGGGGCCTGGTGTCGTGACGGGACGATATGGGACCCTTGGGCAGGTGTTCTACGTGCGCGAGGACTTCTGGCCACTGAATACGACACTATATGTCCGAGACTTTAAGGGCAATGACCCCCGATTCATCAGCTACTTCCTGACAGGGCTGGATTACATGGCCTTCTCAGATAAGGCCGCCGTCCCAGGCCTGAATCGAAACCACCTTCACCAGGCGGCCATCTTATTTCCTACGGACGTCGACGAACAATGCGCCATCGCCCACATCCTCGGCACGCTGGACGACAAGATCGAACTGAATCGACGGATGAGTGAAACGCTGGAAGCGATGGCGCGAGCACTGTTCAAGTCGTGGTTTGTGGACTTCGACCCCGTCCGCGTGAAAATGGAAGGCCGCTGGGATGCCGGCCAATCGCTTCCCGGCCTCCCAGCCCACCTCTATAACCTCTTCCCCGAACGTCTAGTGCCCTCGGAACTGGGGGAGATTCCGGAGGGGTGGGAGATCGAAACCCTCTCGGACTTGGCTGCCCTCAACCCGGAGAGTTGGTCAAAGACAACGGCCCCAGAGACTGTGCGGTATGTAGATCTCGCGAACACGAAGTGGGGCTCGATCTCCTCAATCGGCGAGTACCCATGGGAAGCTGCACCAACTCGGGCACGAAGGGTGCTGCAGCCGTGGGACACCATTGTCGGTACCGTTCGTCCAGGCAATGGCTCCTACGTGCTCATCATGGAGCGTGATCTCACCGGAAGCACCGGTTTCGCGGTCCTTCGTCCACGAGCTCCCCGGTATCGTTCACTTGCCTACTGCGCGGCGACATCGCGGGGAAACATCGATCGCTTGAGGCTTCTGGCTGACGGTGCGGCGTACCCGGCTGTCCGGCCCGACGTTGTGGCTGCAACGCAAGTCGTCGTAGCTCCCGATCCTATACTTGACGTGTTTGCCCGGATCGTCGATACCCTGCTGGCAAGGATTGCCTCTGGAGAGCAGGCGTCGCGCACCCTCGCCACCTTGCGCGATGTCTTACTGCCCAGTCTTGTCAGCGGCGAATTGCGAGTTGCCAGCTTGGGCAACCTGCCGACATACGAGGTCGACGATGTGGTCGGATAACGAAACAGCCCGCGACTTCCTGAACTTCTCCGGCGTCGCGGATACCGTTGCTGAGATCATCGTCCAAGCGGATGGCCGGCCAATCTCGATCGGCGTCTCCGGCGCATGGGGCGTTGGAAAGTCGTCCATGATCAAGCTGATTCGCGGCGCCCTGGAAGGACGCGATGGACCCTTCGTCTTGGTCGAGTTCAACGCCTGGCTCTACCAGGGCTACGACGATGCGCGCGCCGCCCTCCTGGAAGTCATTGCCACCACCCTGATGGACGAAGCTGAGAGGCGGAAGACTGGACTCGACAAGGCCCACGATCTGCTCCGTCGGGTCAACTGGCTGAGAGCGGCGAAGCTGACAGGAGGTTCGGCCCTCGCCCTGGCGCTCGGCCTGCCGCCGGTTGGGCTTGCCGGAGAACTCTATCAGCTCGGCCAGAGAGTAGTGGACGGAAAAGCCGACGAGAAGACGATCGCCACGGCGGACGAAGTGACGCGCAAGGCCGGTGATGAACTCTCCGGCCTGCTAAAGCCGAAACCGGAGATCTCCCCGCCCAAAGAAATCCATGCCATCCGTGCATGTTACGAGCAGACTCTTGCGGAGTTGGGCGTGAAGCTCGTCGTTCTGATCGACGATCTCGATCGCTGCCTTCCGCCGACCACGATCTCGACGCTCGAAGCGATCCGGCTCTTCCTCTTCCTGGAAAACACGGCGTTCGTCATTGCGGCCGACGACACGATGATCAAACATGCCGTGCGCAGCCATTTCGATGGCGTCGATGACGCCATGGTCATCAACTATTTTGACAAACTGATCCAGGTGCCGATCCGCGTACCGCCGCTTGGCACGCAGGAAGTTCGCGCCTACCTGATGTTGCTCTTCGTCGAGAATAGCGCGCTTTCGGAACCCGACAAGGAGGATATCCGGGCAATGGTCTGCAAGCAGCTCGCGCAGACCTGGCGCGGCTGCCGCGTTGACCGCGCCTTCATGCAGACGACCCATGAGGCACTTCCGTCCGACCTCATATCCCGGTTCGATACTGCCGACCGGCTCGCCCCGCTCATGACGACGGCAAAGGAAATCGCGGGCAATCCGCGTCTTATTAAGCGGTTCCTGAACGCGCTCTCCATTCGGATGGCGATTTCCAATGCACATGGCGTCGGCGTCGATGAAGCGGTTCTGGCCAAGTTGCTACTCTTCGAGCGTTGCGCCATTTCGGCGGCTTATGAAGCGCTTACTGCAGCCGTCAACAACGACGACGAGGGCAAGCCGCGCTTCCTCGCTGAATGGGAAGAGAAGGCATTGGCCGGTGAGAGGCTGGACCTCAATGAGCCCTGGGACCATCCCTTTATCCGTGAATGGCTTACAGTGCCGCCGCGCCTCGCCGACATCGATCTGCGCGGCGTCCTCTATGTTAGCCGCGAACACGCGCCGCTGATCACGCCGGAGGACCGCCTTTCCTCGGAAGCGGCGGAGTTGCTGGCCGCGATCCTTGAACAGCCAGAAACGGCCGCCGCCTTGCACGATCGGCTGGTGCGCGTGCCACGCCCCGAAATGACCGTTATTATGGATCGTCTGCTTGAGCGCGCCCGCCAGATACAGGAATGGGGCACCCCTCCCATCCTCGAAGCGGCTCTTGCCGTCACCGTCGCTGATCCTGCGCAGGGGCCACGGCTTGCGGCATTCCTGCGTGAACGCCCCCCCACGCAAATCAAGCCAGGAATCGTGCCCAAGATCGGCGATTGCCCCTGGGCCACGGACGTCTTCGACACGTGGTACGGGTCTGCCGTTGTATCGCCGGTAAAGGCCGCGATCACGCAGGAGAGGAAACGTCATGGGCACGTCTAGTTCCGGCTCGGGTCCCGGGCCCGGCATCCCGCTCGTGCCCCCGTGGGTTCCCGACCCGGTTCCACCGGCAGATGTAAACGGTACAGATGCGGCTGACCCGGACGGGCAGGATCAGCAGGCCAAGTCTGAGCCCGTGCCTCATCCTGCGCCGGCCCCTCAGCCCGGACCGTTGGCGCCGGCCGGACGCTTCGGCCCGGCGCGCACCAGCCTGGGAAGGTTTGCGCGTACCGGGTCTTCGGACGACATGCGGCGCGGTGTTGGCCACTACGTCCGCAAGGGCTATGGCGGCGCCGGTTCCACCACCCAGCGCATGGGCGGCACGGCCCGCACGGCAGGCACCCTTTATGGCGCACTTTCCGCGGCAGCTGTCGGCCAATCCGCGGCGCCAGGCAGCCCGTTTGATCCGGCTATCCTTGTCGGGCGGTCGGCCGACGAGGTCATGGACGCGCTGGTCGAGGCCGTTCGCTCCACCGACGGCACGCAGGACGCCGAAGCCTCACGCTGGGCCATCCGCAACGCCATGTCCGAACTACTTAACCGCTTCCCCGACGCCAACCTCCTAAACCTTACGGAAGAGGAGCGCTTCTTCGCCATCGAGGGCTTTGTCGCTCTCGACGTCTACAGCCGTTTCGTGCTCGACCTTGGCAAAACTATCCAGGAAAGTGCGCCCAGCGCGACCGCCGCACTGTCGCGGCTCAAGGATGTGAAAGACTACGTGAAACAAACAGTGTCGGCCCGTTTCCGTGCTCTGGTGAAGGCGGGCGAGAAGCTTGGGGCGCGGCGCATATTCGTACTCACCCGGCAGGCTCTGCGAGGTGCCTTCCAGGTATTTGAGGATTACATCCAATGAGAATCGTCTGCGCACCAGAGAACCACAAGTTCGCGGCCCCTGCCGGTGGCGACCTTAACGTCATCCTCTATGGTCGTGTCAGCAGACCGGACACGGCCGCTGTCGGCGCGACCGCCCGCCACATCATTCAGCACCGCAAGCTCGAACCGGCGGCGCGGGCATGGGACCTCTTATCGATCGCCCTGTCCGTGGTTGTCGCCGACACGGCAGCGCGGCGCGATGAGAGTCCGGACGGCTGGACACGCCAGCTCGATCTCCACGTCGCTGTCGGCGACCCGGACTTCTGGACTGCGCAGCGCGATCTTCTGATCCGACAGCTTGAGTTCCTGACGACCGATATCTGGAGCATTACTTTCATGGACGGAGGAGTTCAACCCGTGCCGCCCAAGGCGCCAGCGCGGCCCGAACAGGATTGCATCGTCCTTCTCTCCGGTGGGCTCGACAGCCTAGTCGGCGCGATCGACTTGGTGAAGGCGCACGGCAAGGACCCTTACGCCGTCAGCCAGGTTTCGAAGGGCGACAAGCAGAAGCAGAGCCTCTTCGCATCCAGCATCGGCGACGGCCTCGCCCATCTCCAGCTCAATCACAACGCCAATTGCCCTGGTCAGAATGAACGCTCGCAGCGCGCGCGGTCCATCGTCTTCCTTGCATATGGCGTGCTAGCCGCGACTGCGTTGAAGCACTATCACGACGGCGGACGCGTGACACTCTATGTCTGCGAGAACGGCCTTATCTCGATTAATCCGCCGCTGACAGGCGCGCGGCTTGGCAGCCTGAGCACGAGGACCACGCACCCATACTACATCCGGCTCTTCCAGGAGCTGCTCGGCGCGGCGGGCCTTCGCGTCACGCTAGAAAACCCGTACCAGTTTGCAACCAAGGGCGAGATGCTGAGCGCCTGCGCCGATCAACCCTTTCTTCAGGAATACGCTCATGCTGGCACAAGCTGCAGTCGCTACGCGCGCAACGGCTTCAAGCATTGCGGCCTTTGCATCCCCTGCCTTATCCGCAGGGCCGCATTCCATGCATGGGGCGTGCAAGACAGAACCCCATATGTGTTTGTGGATTTATCCCGCAACGACACGAACCATGCCCGCTATGATGACGTGCGCTCTGCCGCCATGGCCGTGACAAGCGCAGAGGCGGAGGGTATCTCAATCTGGGCTGGCCCAGCGATTAGCACAGCGTTGCTCGGCGACGCTCTGCCTTATCGGGATGTTGCGGTGCGTGGTCTCAACGAGCTAGCCGCATTCCTCAAGGTGGCAGGGGTGAAGTGATCGATTTTCATTGTCACCTGGACCTTTATCCCGAACCAGATCGCGTTGCCCGCGAATGTGCAGAGCGCGGTCTCTACGTGCTTTCAGTGACGACCACGCCGAGTGCTTGGTACGGGACCAACCGTCTGGCACAAGAACGGACCCGCACAGCGCTAGGCCTGCATCCCCAACTTGCCCATGAGCGCAAGATCGAACTGACGCTGTTCGACGAGCTACTTCCGCGCACGCGTTATGTCGGGGAAATCGGCCTCGATGGCACGCCCGAGTGTCGCGCCTACTGGAAAGATCAGCTCGCCGTCTTCGGCCACGTTCTAGAAGCGTGCGCACAGGCCGGCGGGCGTATCATGTCGATCCACAGCCGGAGCGCCAGCAAGGGAGTTCTTGACTGCGTCGAGGCGCATCCCGGCGCGGGCATATCGGTCTTGCACTGGTTTTCAGGGAGCCCGAGCGACCTCGACCGCGCCATCAAACTCGGTTGTTGGTTCAGCGTCGGCCCAGCGATAGTGAATGGTGAGAGAGGACGATCCCTTGTTGCGCGTATGCCGCGGGACCGAGTCCTTACAGAGTCTGATGGACCGTTTGCTCAGATCGACGGGGTCTCCGCCATGCCTTGGGATGTGCATCTCGCCGTCCAAGTGTTGAGCGAGATCTGGGCTCAGTCGCGTGAGAAGGTGGGTCGAATACTTTGTGACAATCTCGGCGCGTTAGTGGGGCGGATGTGATGACCGGCATTACAGAGTCCACCGTCGAGCAGGCCGCCCTCGAATGGTTCGAGAGCCTGGGCTTCACCGCGAAGGCAGGTCCCGACATCGCTCCCGACGGGCCCACCCCGGAGCGAGACAGTTACACCGATGTCATTCTCCACGGACGCCTGAGGCAGGCGCTGACGCAGCTCAACCCGACGCTGCCGACCGAAGCGCTCGACGATGCCTTCCGCCGGCTTACGCGCCCGGAGGGGCCGACACTCGAGGCTCGCAATCGCGCCTTCCACCGCCTGCTCGTGGACGGCGTCACGGTCGAGTACCGAGACGCAGACGGCACCATACGGGGGGCCCAGGCACAGGTAATCGACTTTTCCGACGTGACGAACAACGACTGGCTGGCAGTCAACCAGTTCACCGTTGTCGAGAACAAGCACACCCGCCGGCCGGATGTGGTGCTCTTCATCAACGGTTTACCGCTGGTGGTGATCGAACTGAAGAATGCCGCCGATGAGGACGCCACAATCTGGACGGCCTTTCAGCAACTCCAGACCTACAAGGCTGAGATTCCGTCGCTGTTTATCTCCAACGCTCTGCTGGTCGTCTCTGACGGTATCGAGGCGCGGGTCGGTACCCTCACTGCCGGACGGGAATGGTTCAAACCCTGGCGCACGATCCATGGCGAGACGCTGGCCGATGCGCACGTTCCGGAACTGCAGGTGCTGATCGAGGGGATGCTGGCGCCGCGGTGTCTGCTTGATCTCGTGCGCGACTTCATCGTGTTCGAGGACGACGGCGGTGGGCAGCTCGCCAAGGTCACCGCCGGCTACCATCAGTTCCACGCGGTGCATGTGGCGGTAGGCGAGACACTGCGCGCGGCGGAGATGGCCCGCGAAGGTGTGATCAAGGAGCAGTTGGGTCGATTCGAGGCAGGCCTCAAGCCCGGTGGCAAGCCCGGCGACCGAAGGGTGGGCGTTGTGTGGCACACTCAGGGATCGGGGAAGAGCCTGACCATGGCCTTCTATGCGGGCCGGATCATCCGCGAGCCTGCTATGGAAAACCCCACGCTCGTGGTGCTCACCGACCGCAACGACCTGGATGACCAGCTCTTCGGAACCTTCTCCAGCTGCCGGGAACTCCTGCGTCAGCCGCCAGTGCAGGCCGATAGCCGTGCGAACCTGCGCGAATTACTTGCAGTGGAGTCGGGCGGCGTGGTCTTCACGACCATCCACAAGTTCTTCCCCGAGGAGAAGGGCGACCGGCACCCGACCCTCTCCGAGCGCCGGAACGTCGTTGTGATCGCCGACGAGGCGCACCGCAGCCAGTACGACTTCATCGACGGCTTCGCCCGGCATATGCGCGATGCTCTACCCAATGCCTCCTTCATCGGCTTCACAGGTACACCAATCGAGTTGCGCGACGCCAATACCCGTGCCGTTTTCGGCGACTACATCAGTGTCTACGATATCCAGCGTGCGGTAGAGGACGGGGCGACGGTACCGATCTATTACGAGAGCCGGCTTGCTCGACTGACGCTCGATGAAGCGGAGCGACCGAGGATCGACCCCGAATTCGAGGAGGTCACCGAGGGCGAAGAGGTAGAACGCAAGGAGAGGCTCAAGACCAAGTGGGCCCAGTTGGAGGCGATTGTCGGAGCTCAGAAGCGGCTGAGTCTGGTGGCCCGCGACATCATCGAGCACTACGAGCAACGCTGCGAGGCGATGGACGGCAAGGCCATGGTGGTCTGCATGAGCCGCCGGATCTGCGTGGAACTCTACGACGAGATCGTGAAGCTCCGTCCCGCGTGGGCAAGCGCGGACGACGAACAGGGCGCCATCAAAGTGGTCATGACGGGCTCGGCGTCGGACTCGCCCGACTGGCAACAACACATCCGCAACAAGCCCCGCCGCGAAGCGCTGGCGAACCGCTTCCGTGATCCCGCGGATCCCTTGCGCATGGTGCTCGTGCGCGACATGTGGCTGACCGGTTTCGACTGTCCGAGTCTGCACACGATGTACGTGGACAAACCCATGCGAGGCCACGGCCTGATGCAGGCGATTGCTCGCGTGAATCGGGTGTTCCGGGACAAGCCGGGTGGACTTGTGGTGGATTACCTCGGCCTCGCCCACGAACTGAAGGCGGCACTCGCGACCTACACCGAGAGTGGAGGCACCGGACGCACCGCGCTCGACCAGGATGAGGCCGTGACGTTGATGATCGAGAAGTACGAGGTATGCTGCGGCCTGTTCCACGGCTTCGACTGGTCGCGGTGGACCACCGGTACATCCCCGCAACGGTTGGCACTTCTGCCAGCAGCCCAGGAGCACATCCTCGCTCAGGAGAACGGCAAGGACCGCTGCATCCGTGTGGTACGTGAACTATCCCAGACCTTCGCCCTGGCGGTGCCGCACGAGGAAGCACTTCGGATCCGCGACGACGTAGCCTTCTTCCAGGCCGTCCAGTCGGTGCTTGCCAAACGCGCACCGGCTGACGCCCGGCCGGAAGAGGACCTCGACCATGCGGTGCGTCAGATCATCTCCCGCGCGGTCTCACCCGAGGGCGTGGTGGACATCTTCGCTGCAGCAGGGATTGAGAAGCCGGACATATCGATACTCTCCGACGAATTCCTGGCTGAAGTGCGAGTCATGCCCCACTGTAACCTGGCAGTGGAATTGCTGCAGAAGCTGCTAAAGGGCGAGTTGAAGGTCCGCCGTCGCAAGAACGTGGTACAGGCCCGATCCTTCGCCGAAATGCTGGAACAGACAATGCGCCGATACCAGAACCGCGCCATCGAGGCCGCCCAGGTGATTGAGGAACTGATCGGACTCGCCAAGGAGATGCGCGAGGCGAATGCCCGTGGTGAGGAACTGGGCCTATCAGAAGACGAACTCGCCTTCTACGATGCTTTGGAGACGAATGACAGCGCCGTACAGGTGCTCGGCGACGAGACGTTGCGAGGCATCGCACGTGAACTGGTTCAGACCGTACGCAACAACGTGACCATCGACTGGACACTCCGCGAAAACATACGCGCTCATCTCCGCGTCCTGGTCAAACGGATCCTGCGCAAGTATGGCTATCCCCCGGATATGCAGGAGAAGGCCACACAGACGGTACTGGAGCAGGCCGAAGTGCTGTCGGCGGAATGGGCGGTCGCCTGATGGCGAAGCCGCCCATCCGTACTCTCCAGGACTGGGGTTGACGAAGGAGACCCCATGAACTCCTACACCGTATTCGACTTCGAGACCACTGGGCTGAGTCCTCAGAGAGATCGGATCATCCAAGTCGGCATTTGCGTTGTGGAGAATGGAGGGGTTGCACACAAGGAAGGCTGGCTGGTTAATCAGCCAGTGCCCATCTCGGCTGAGGCTGAAAGAATACACGGAATCACCCAGGGCGTTATCGAAGCACACGGGATCCCACCGGAAGAGAGCCTCCCCCGGCTTTTGGCACATCTCGAGAAAGCTCATTTGTGCGTTGGCCACAATATCCATCGATTCGATGTGCCATTCCTGGAGGCTGAGGCGCGGCGACTCAAACTGCGAATTCCGTTCGTCGCCGACTACGTGGACACTGCCGCCCTTTACAAGGGGTGGAAACTGGGAGTCTCGCGTGGGGCATCAGAATCACATCAGGACTACGCTCGTCGAGTACTTTCGATGAGGGTCCGCGGTCTGAAGTTTGCGATCCCTGTTTGTCTCCACCAACTGGGCATTGCCGATGATCACGTTGTTGCACATGAAGCCGAATCGGATGCCTATTCGACTCATCTGATATACCAAAGACTGCTTACTGTCCTTGGAGGGCGGATCTAGTCTGGGAGTTCCACGAGTATCGAATAAGCAACAGGTGTGGAAGGCAGTGGGCTCCCATCAGGTGTACATATATTTGCAAAGTTGCAGAATCGAACGGACCAGAGCAGTATGAGGGCTCTCGATACAAGTCCATTGTACAAGATTGGAGCGGTAAAACTTGGGAAAACTGAGCGTAGTGAAAAAACCAACTGAGTTGGAGATATCTTCGCTGGTTGAGATTGGGAAGCGGATTGACGCCGACCTATTGGATGAGTTTGGGCTTGGAGGTCTGGTTGTGCGTGCGAGGCTAGAGGCAGTCGCCAGACTCCGTGCTTCGGCAAACCTCCTCTCGCCTTGGAAAAGTATCTCGCGGGCACTGGAGAACGAGGCACGGGCCATTGAACACCTGGGGGAAAAAAGGGTTTCTCCCTTCCAATAAGTGGGCAAGCCACCGCGAAGGTATGGAAGAAGAGGACTCCCGATTGCGGGTTCTATCGTACAACGCCGGTACCGGTTCAAAACAGCCCATCGAACCTACGTCACCCACCAACCGTTAAGTCCGATTCCTAGCGGTCGAAAGCTAATGCGGGAAGTCGTTTTTAAATTCATCGTAGTCGACTCGAATGGCGGTCTCGTTTTGCTGTATGATCCAGCGTTCGTACTTCATTCAAAGAATCCGGTGTATCGAAACCCTTCTAGAGCAGCTTGTGCTGCCACTGGCAACCAGACGATGGATGGGTGGGAGTTCTTCCGAGATGTTGTGACCCACAGATCACAACAATGATTGCTGCAACTCATGCGCCGCTAATGAATGACCACATGGTGTCCAGCGAACAGGGAGTTCGGAGATCCCTCCTCCATCTGGCGTTAAGGCTAAGCCACCAGATGCAGCATCCCACATTTTCGTGGGAGGTTCAGTCGTGAGCGTCTCCACCCACCCTCGAATCGATTAGCTGCAAGCGGCAAGGGAATCCTATGATGCCTGCGATGCCGCACAACAGTCCGGAATTTGCTCATAGCACGACTGGGAGCCATTTATGAAATCAACGCTTGGAAAATTTGCGATCGTTGACCCCCGGCAGATATGGAAGAATGAATCAACTGACTTCACTCCCTGGCTGGCAAGTGAGGAGGGAATTGCTCTCCTCGGGGATGCTCTGGGTCTGGAACTCGAAGTGGAAAACACCGAGGTCGCTGTCGGACCATATTCTGCAGACATCCTTGCCACAGACGTCGGGACGGGCCGTACGGTCGTCATCGAAAACCAACTGGCAAGGACGGACCATAGCCATCTCGGTCAGTTGCTGACGTATTCCTCAGTGCTGGATGCCAGCGCAGTGGTGTGGTTGGCGACCGAATTCTCACACGAGCACAGCAGTGCCCTCGATTGGCTCAACGAGCATACTTCGGATGATCTCAGTTTCTACGGAGTCAGAGTCGAAGTCTGGAAGATCGAGAACTCACCTCCTGCAGTGAGGTTCAATGTGCTGAGCAGTCCTCCAGACTCAACCCGAAAAGTTGCGAAGCAGAAGGCGGAGTCGGAACTGACTGAAGCAAAGAGACTGCAGCTCGATTTCTGGACGGAGTTGGAACCGAGACTCCGGGCGTCCGAACACATTCCTTCGACACATACTCCGAGGCCTCAGTACTGGTATGATGTGGCCTTGGGTCACAGTGACATATTCCTTTCGAATACCGCCAGTACTGAGCATCGTCGCGTGGGAATACGTGTGTACTTGCGCGAAAGAGTCTCTGAGCAGGCACTTGCGCAGCTGCTCGAACAAAAGGAGGAGATTGAAAAGGAACTCGGTCATCAACTGCAGTGGAATCCCAACCCCGAAAATCGCGACAAGATCATCATGCTGAGCAGGAAGGCAGATATCTGGGACCGCGACAAGTGGCCGGGAATCCTGGACTGGATGGAGGAGAACATCATCAAGTTCCGCCAGACGTTTGCGCCGCGCATAAAACAACTCGACCTGTCGGCAGAAAACGATGGAGCAGAAGAATAGTCCGAAAGGATATTACATCCGGCCCTTGGGGAATGTGACCAAGGATCATTATCCAAGAGAGTGCTTATGTCGAAACCTGAAAATCC
>CAYTDU010000047.1:0-15549 GCA_964436395.1 uncultured Gemmatimonadaceae bacterium
GCGAATTTCTACACGGATGGTCGAAAATCCGTCATCCTGACCGGCGCTGGCGGACTCCAATGGGACGAGTATGACGGCCATGTATACCAAGGTCGGTTAGGTCTGAATCTCCGTCCTTCATCACGATGGAGCCTGACCCTTGGCCCGCGCCTCATGAAGGCTCGTGTTGCGGCCCAATACGTGACGACCATAGCTGATCCGACGTTTGCCGCCACTTACGACAGAGGCTACATATTCGCGCGGTTGGATCAGACGGAGATCGCGTTCGAAACTAGGTTCAACTTCACGTTCACGCCTGGACTCACACTCGAGACTTACGTGCAGCCATTGGTATCTGCGGGGGATTACGGGCAGCTTCAATACCTCGAGGAGCCCGGCAGTTTCGATTTTGCTCCGTTCACGGTGATGGACTTCAGCCCGGACTTCAATTTCCGCAGCCTGAGAGGGAATGCAGTGCTTAGGTGGGAATGGCAGCCAGGGTCCAACATCTACTTGGCGTGGCAGCAGCGCCGCTCAGCCTATGCACCCATCGGTGATTTCGATTTCGACCGAGACGTGAGGGCCGTGTTCGACGCGCCGGCGGACAACATCTTCTTGATCAAGGTGAGTTATTGGATTAGTCCGTAGATGGGCGGTCAGGCGGTCAGGCGGTAGCCTCGCCACCCCCTACCGCCTTACCGCCAGTGCGGTTGTGTGTTCGGGAAGTGTACCGCTGGGATGTGGATGGTGAGGAGTGGTCCACCCACAAAAAAACGCCCCGGGATGCCCCGAGGCGCTCTTTTTCGACCGATACGTAGTTCTATGCACCTATCTGGGTTACGTTCTCGGCAGCTGGGCCCTTCTGGCCTTCAACCATGTCGAACTCGACCTGCTCGCCTTCGCGCAACGACTTGAAGCCGGTGCCCTGAATGGCGGTGTGGTGGACGAAGCAATCCTTGCTGCCGTCCTCAGGCGTGATAAATCCGAAACCCTTGCTGTCGTTGAACCACTTCACGGTTCCTTTGGTACGCATTACCGCACTCCCTTGGTTTGATACTGTGGCCGGGGGTCCGGTTCATGCCGTACCGACCGACTACACTTCCGCGGAATACCGCCCCCGCGTTGGGCCGTTGCGCCGATCGTGCGCAACTGAGTCCTGAGGCAACAAACGGGCAATCCGATCGTGGCCGGATTCCCCGTCGACGTTCGTACAAACCTGGCCCGTACAGGGCCGTCCTAAAACTCCCCAGAAGAGTAGTTCATAGACCCTATCCCGTCAAACCCCGATGTGTCGATCAATACCGTGGCGTGTTCGCCGCGGAGTTACGCGGAAGGACGCGGATTTGCTTGCGTAGGTTGCCCCGCATCAATCGTTGAAGCGGTCCCGCGCTACGAGAGGCCGGCTGCATCGAAATCGTTGGCAGAGGTGCAGGGAGATGCAGAACCTCCGCGTCCGTCAGATGCTCATTCCTACACGGCAAGTATAAGCTCCTCCAACGTCTCCGGCGCATTTGTGAGACAGACGTACCCATCCTCGGTGATCAGCACCGTGTCGGAGTGTCTGTAACCGCCTTCACCTTCCCTGTAGATGCCCGGTTCTATGCTCACGGTCATACCTGCCTCGAGCAGGCGGTTCTCGCCGATTGCCAGATAGGGAGCCTCGTGCCCTGTAATTCCGAAACCGTGACCCGTACGGTGAAGGATGCTGTCCTCATAGCCAGCGTCGACGATGACTCTCCGAACAGTGGCATCGATCTCAGCAAGGTCCTGTCCGGGGCGAAGCATCTCGTACGCTTTCGCACGTGCTCTGAACATGACGTCAAACGGTTTCCTTGCGTGTTCCGGGACTTCACCGAGGAAAAACGTCCTTTCCAGCTCCACTCCGTACCCGTCAACCTGAGCGGCAACTATGCTAACGTGGGGCCCGCCGTCTTCCATCGGCGTTGCCAAAGACGGAAAATGATGAGGATCGTGTCCGATGGTTGGTGGCCACACGAACGCCGCTGTCTTGGTGATGAAGAAATTCGCGTTTGGGATATCCTCGAATACCTTCTTGGTCATGGTGCCGCTGACGGCACTGTAGATAGTGCCTTCCGGAAGTCCAGGCTTGCAGATCTCGAGCACCATTGCGTGGCCGAGATCGACAATCGAACATGCATGGGTGGTGCGGCCGATTTCGTACTCGCTCTTGATGACTCGAGCCTCGTCGATCACATCGGTCATGGTCACGTCACCAGGTGTCCTGCGGGCGATTCCGACAGGCATGGCACTTTCGATACCCACTCGGCTGTTCTCAGCAAAAAGTGTGGGATATATGTCGTACCAGTTTTCACCCTCCGGAGCAGGAAATTCGTAGTAGGTGACGTACTCCAGGTCACATCGCGCGCGCATCTTTACATGGGTCAACTCGAGGAGCGGGGCTAACATCGTGGGCGCACCTTGCTTCCCGATGATCAGCAAGAAAGGGCGCTCGTGCACGTAGTTCGCGAAGTTGGTCATGTAATACACGTTGACCGGATCGAACGAGACGTAGTAGTCGAGATTCCGTTCGGCCATCAATTCGCGTACGCGCTCGAGGCGGTGGTCGAGTTCGGTCTTTTCGGGTGGTGCGGTGATCGGGGCATGAACTGCGTTCATAAGTTGTTCCAGGCGAAGAGTTCGAAAGTCAGCATCAGAGCTGTGCGCTTTTCAACATCCAATGTCCACCACGGAAGATCCAATGTCCACCTGGCTTCCGTTGTCTGATATCGGTGCTTGTGCTGTAGTTTGCTCGATACTTGGACATTGGACATTGGACGTTGGATATTGGACATTCATGCGGGATGACCCCAGCACATCAGGAGCAACGACCCAATGCCAACTGATAAACTTCCGGCACATCTGTTTCTCGAAGAACTTGGTATCTCCTACAAACGCCTCACCTTCCCACCGAGTACCGAGAAGGGAGCAGCCAACGTGTCTGTTGCACTCGGTTACCGGGAGGATCAGATGGTGAAAACGTTGATCTTCGAGGCACATACCGGGGAGCGGGTCCTGGTGATGGTTGGTGGAAGCCGCAATGCGATTTCCGGACTACTCAAGAAGGCAATCGGGTCGCGCAATATCAGGATGGCTCCATTGGACGCGGTGAAGGAGACGACTGGGTATGCGGTCGGATCTGTGCCGCCGTTTCACTGGCAGCCGGATGGATTTCGATCTCTTATCGATGAAGCCCTCATGCGTGAAGACGTACTCGGTGTGGGAGCAGGGGTGTGGGGAGAGGAGATAATAATTACGCCGGCCGACTTGCAGCGCGCGTGCAGTGGGATCGTGGTCAACCTGACCGAGCGACCCGAACAAACCTGAGCGTGGAGTGAAATCTTGAACAACGCAATCATACAGAAACAACAGCCCTCGTTGCTCGTGTGCGTGTTGATTGTCTCGCTGCTCGTGAACTGCTCACCACCAGACGACGCGCCACCGGAAATCGCGGCACCCGAATTTCGGTGGCAGAACCTCGACACGCTCCTCTGGGCGGAGATGCTTGCGGCGGAAGATGCTCGAGCGGACACACCGGAATCGCTCGAACCGATTGTGAGCGGGTTAACCTCGCCGATTCCGGAGGTGCGTGTCCTCGCTGTCAGGGCGCTCGGCAGATTGGAGCGTGCCGAACACGTATTGGAGATTGCTCCACTCCTGGCAGATACGATTCCGGCCGTTCGTGCAGAGGCGGCAAACTCGCTCGGGCAGGCAGTGTTTCGCGGGGGGGCTGGCGCTGCGCTGGGGCCGCTACTCGAAAGGCTTGGTGCCGAGCCCGATGCATACGTGCGCGGAATCGTTGCCCAAACTCTGGGGCGTCTGTCCTACGAATCGGACGATACAGTACGCCTGGTGGACGCGGCGCTCGTCGGAGCACTCGAAGACTCCGTTCCCGCAGCCCTTGCAGGAATGGTTAGGGGATTGGCTTCGCTCGTCAGATTGCAGGGAGCTGGTTCGCCGCCTTCCGGCCGGGCTGTCGAGCGTCTACGTGAACTTGCCCGCCACGGTCTGCAATACCGAACCGACAACGCCACACTGCTTCAGATCCGACGCCTGGCCGTGGCTGCCCTCGGACAGAGTGGGCAGGTCGATTTCGAACTCCTGAGTGCTATAGTCGGGGACCGAGATGCTCAGGTCCGACGGCTTGCCGTTGGTGCCGCTTCATCCTTAGACGAGTCTGACAGTGCTCTTGAAATCGTCGCTCGGGCCCTCGGCGACGAAGACGCTACCGTACGCCTTAGAGCTTTACAGGCATACAGCGGTCAGGTGCGGTCCGGGTCGGACTGCGTCCCGGTTCTCGCCGCGGTGGACGATCTCGATCCGGATGTTGCTCTCACCGCAATCGACATTTTGGGCCGAGACTGTGCAGCGGAGGCAGGTGTTGTCGAACGCCTCGTCGAGATCGTTGAGAGCCTGAATGCACTAGATGGCAATGAGGGGTTTGCGAGTTATCCAAACTCCTGGCACCGGCCAGCTCATGCTCTCGTGTCGCTCTCGGGTCTGGCACCTGATATCGCAGCCGGGCAACTCGATGCCTTTTCTTTACACAGCTCGTGGTGGGTCAGAACGTATGCTGCACGGGCGGCAACGAATCTGGATTCGGCAGAATGTCTGGAGAGGTTGGCCTCCGACGAACACGACCTCGTGCGCAACGCGGCGGTCGCCGGGTTATCGCAGGTCTTGGGTCACGACGCGGATGCACACTACATTCGGCAGTTGAGCCGCCAGGATTATCAACTCGTGATGACTGCGGCCAGGGCTTTAGAGGGAACTCCCAACCGTGTCGCCGCAATGCCGTCACTGTTCGACGCGCTCGACCGGATTACCGCACAGCGTCGCGAGACGTCGCGGGACGCTAGGCGCGCATTGATCCGGCGAATTGGTTCCCTCGGGGGGCGCAGTCAGGCGGTTGCACTGATTCCATACTTGAGGGACTTTGACCCGATCATAGCAGAGGATGCGGCAACTGTGCTTCATGGCTGGACGGGACGTAGCTACACACCAAATCCTAGACTACTTCCCAGGCTTTCACTCCCCTCCTATGGTGATCTGGCTCGCGTGGTTGGCCAGAGGGCGGTGTTGGAGATGCGTGGAGGCGGCAGGATTGAAATCGAGCTGTTTCCGTTCGAGGCACCAACAAACGTCACACGGTTCGTGAGGCTCGCGCAGGAAGGATACTTCGACGGTCTCACCTTTCATCGCCTGTCGCGCAACTTCGTGATACAGGGCGGCAGCCCAGGCGCCAACGAATTTGTGGGCGACGGCCCGTACACCCGAGACGAGGTCGTGTACAGGTCAAACCTGCGCGGCACCGTGGGCATCTCCACCCGCGGCAGAGACACGGGAGACGGACAGATCTTCGTGAACCTCATAGACAATCCCCGGCTGGACCATAACTACACAATCATAGGCGAGGTGGTGGCAGGATTGGATGTGGTCGATGCCGTGCTCGAAGGTGCGGTAATCGAACGGGTTTCTTGGAGACAATCCGAGAGTAATGACGAAACGTTATGACTCTGTAGCGAGTGTAGTAGGTGGTGTGTTGACGGCATCGATCGAGGACACAGGGTGATCGAAGACTCGGATGAAGAGCTGGCCGTACTGCTGGAAGAGGAAGGTGCGCAGTTCAATCGGTCCGTTCGGCACCCAGGGTGCCGTACCTTTGCTCACCGCAGCCGCTGCGGGGCTTATCACAGCCCCGCGCGTATGGTCCCCCAGTCTCCTACACTATGATGGGAACGTCTCTCGGCTTCTGTGTCTACCTCTCCAGCGACTCCAGCAGCTTCACATTCAACTCATGCTCTAGAAACTGGTCGAACTCCAGAAAATATCCCTCTGGATCGTACCCCACGAACGCGCGGAACCGCCCCGCACTATCCATGTGAATTTCTGTCTCTCGCAACTCGAATGCGCCGGTTTCACTCACATATGAGTGCCAACCGTCTATATCCTCCGTGAAGAAGGACACTGTGACGGCCTTCTGCTCAGTGTAGGAGTGCATGCCTCGGGTTTCGTCGACGGGGCCGATGTACCCCGATGGAGAGGTTTGATAGATCCAAGCCCAACCTTGATCGACGACTCTACTGAATCCCAGCTTCTCTTCGAAGAAGGCCAACGCACCGGCCGTGTCGCGGTAGTACAGCCACAAGACCGTAGCCTTGATACCAAGGCCTTCCGGTACGTTGGTCGCTTGATCAGGGTCGGGATACAGAGTCTCGGTCTGTTCGAGAAGCGGCATTAGCAGCTCGTTCTCGGGATGCTCGTTGAATCGCTCGAATTCGAGGTAATAGCCTTCGGGATCGTAAGCCACAAAGCCGTCATGTGGGCGACCCTCTGTTGGATTGAACTCGTATCTCATCTCCACGCCCTGTTCCACCAGATAGGCATACCATGCATCGAGCTGGTCAGTGATCAGGGCGATCGCTACCGTCTTCGGCTCTTCTGTCGAGTGCATACCTTCGTCCGCGTCAACGAGGATGAGATACGACGTCGGAGCAACCTGCACGATCTTCGCAAACCCGTAGTCCGCGGCGATGCGTAGTCCCAGGGTTTCCGTGTAGAACGCCGTGGCGGCATCGAGATCATCGTAGTAAAAGAACGCGTTGTTGGCCGTGATGCCGAAGCTCTCCAGTGGATTCAACGTGTCGTCCTCCTCCGTTTTTGCGCATCCAAGCATTGTGAAAGCGGCTGCGGCGAAAACTGCCTGCGTTATGCTGGTTCGAGTTCTGGATGTCACACTGTGCCTCACTTTTGTTTGACTCACGTAAGGTCCGTCAGATACTGCGGATACGGGTTTGTGGAGGGTCACCGGTCCGCGATGTCTACACGGCGAAGATACCCAACGGAACCCAACACCTCCACTACCCTGGCAGGGGATTGAACCAAGCCCTACCTTTGAAATCATTCGGAACGAAACGGAAATCCGATGAAAAATTCAAATGGAATTGAGGAGCGCCTGAAGAAGTTCCATCGCGTGGAACTTGCGCACCTGCCAACACCTCTCGAAAAGCTTGAGAATCTCACTGAGATGCTCGAGCGTTTTGACGTCTACTTGAAACGCGACGACATGACAGGGCTTGCATTTGGCGGCAACAAGGCGCGCAAGCTCGATTTCATTGTCGCCGATGCCCTCAATCAGGGCGCCGACACGCTCGTAACTTGGGGTGGCCTGCAATCCAATTGGTGCCGTCAGGTTGCCGCTGCGGCTGCCAAAATCGGACTGAAATCTTCGCTGGTGTTGTTCAAGAGTAAGACAGCCCAACCGGGTGACGACGGCAACCTTCTGCTCGATCGTATGTTCGATGCCGAAATCCGCGTGGTCGAGGCAGACGAGATAGCGAACATGATGGAACTCGCCAGCGTTAAGAGATTCGTCGATCCGGTTCTGGAAGAAGTGAGTAAGGAGGGAGGCGTTCCATACCTAGCACCCATCGGTGGGTCGTTGGTCGAAGGATCGATGGCGCAACCCTGGGGGGCAATCTCGTACGTGAACGCGTTTGCGGAACTCAACGAACAGGCTTCCGCCGACGGCATCAGGATCGATTCGATTGTGCTGGCGACTGGCTCAGGTAGCACGCAAGCGGGGCTTGTAGTGGGCGCGAAACTGTTGTCGCCTGCCACCCGCGTGGTAGGAGTAACCGTATATGCGTCCCAGCAGAAAATGACGGAATACGTGCGGTCGATATCGGACGCCACGATCAAACAGCTAGGTGTTTCGGCATCGGTGCCGGACAACGAGATCATCGTGTTCGAGGATTATTTGCGAGAAGGTTACGGTGTATTCAACGACGACGTTGGCGCAGCTCTGCGTCTCGTTGCCGAGACCGAGGGAGTGTTGTTGGACCCTGTGTATACGGGGAAGGCAATGGCGGGAATGTTGGACCTCATGAAGAAGGACTACTTCGCCGACGGAGAGAACATAGTCTTCTTGCACAGCGGAGGCACGCCGGCCCTCTTCCCCTATCGGGGTCAAGTTTCCAACGCACTGAAGCGGGATTGAGGTAAGAAGCACGCGGGTGTTGTCGCGCACCGCACACCTACTGTCGCGCTTTGGAGGTTATGATGACAAAGCTGGGCAACGATCTTAGTGACCGCCGTTGGGTCGGTCTTGTTCGAATGGTCGTTTCTGTTGGGGCCACTCTGCTCCTCGTTGGCGTTACGGTGGCATTCGCGAGGGCACCTTGGTCCGGATCCGAAACGCAGGGTGGGTTCCGATTCGAGGTGGTAGTTGACGGTGCGGTAAGGCCCGAACCGGTAGACGGTAGAGTCATTCTGATTGTCTCCGACAATGAAACTCCGGAGCCCAGATTCCAAAGACTCCGTAGTCCGGACGCTCCAGCAATCTATGGGGTTGACGTAGATGGCCTGGCGCCTGGTCAACCTGCAGTCTTTGACGCGGAAGCCCGCGGTTGGCCACTGGAGAGCACCACCGAACTGCCTGCCGGTGACTATTACGTTCAGGCGGTGTTGAATGTCTACACTACCTTCCACCGGGCAGACGGACACACTATCAAGGCCCACATGGACCAATGGGAAGGGCAGCAGTGGAATCGCTCTCCCGGAAACCTTGTGAGCGAAGTGCAGCGCGTTCGCGTGGATCCCACATCATCCGCTCCGATACGCATCACACTTTCGCGCGTGATCCCGCCAATCGATCCTCCGGAAGACACCAAGTACGTGAAACACATCAAGTTCAGGAGTGACATACTGAGCGAATGGTGGGGGCACGACATGCATCTCGGAGCAGTTGTGGTGCTTCCTGAAGGGTTCGACGAACACCCGGACGCACGGTACCCCACGGTCTACTGGCACGGCCATTTCCCGAGGACTTTCAACGGCTTTCAGGAGACTCCACCCGACCCCAGCATGACCGGTCGGATGCGCGAATACGCTGAGGGCCGCTACAGGACCTTCCGGGATTGGGCGGACGGCGTGCTCGGGCGGTTTTTGATCGTCCTGATGCAGCATCCCACCCCGTTCTACGATGATTCGTACGCTGTGAATTCGGCCAACAATGGACCGTATGGTGATGCTTTGACTCAGGAGCTGATGCCTCGTGTCGAGAGCCAGTTCCGGGCAATTGGGGAGCCGTGGGCCAGGACGCTGGCCGGGGGCTCGACCGGCGGTTGGGAATCAATCGCCTGGCAAGTCTACTATCCGGACATGTTCAACGGGACCTGGACCTTCTGTCCTGACCCGTTGGACTTTCGCTATTTCCAGCTCGTCAACATCTATGAGGACGACAACGCGTTTTACCCCAACGGGAAATGGAAGACGACACCGGTCCGGCCGTGGCAACGTAACGTCGACGATCAGGTATTCATGAATCAATACGACGCCAGCCATCTGGAAGAGGTACTGGGAACCCGCGGCCGCTCAGGAGACCAGATGGACATATTCATGGGAGTGTACGGCCCCGTGGGAGATGACGGCTATCCGCGTCTTCTGTATGACAAATGGACCGGCGAAATCGACAAGGGAGTGGTCGATTATTGGCGGGAGAACTACGACATTCGGCACATCTTGGAACGCGATTGGACAACGTTGGGCCCGAAGCTCGTTGGGAAGATCCACATCACCATGGGGACGATGGACACATACTTCCTTGAGGAGGCTACGCGGTTACTGGAAGAGTTCTTGGAAAGCACAACCGACCCCTATTACGCCGGCTCCATTGAATGGGGTGAAAGACAGCCACACTGTTTCACGGGCGCGCCTGAGTATCCCGGCCAGACGGTATATCAGCGTGTTCTTCCCAGGATGCTCGACCGGATCCTGAGCACCGCGCCCCCTGGGGCCGACACGGTGAGCTGGCGGTACTAGAAGCGAAAACACGATGGCTCAAATCAAACACGACGCAAAACGACTCAGCACATTCCTCACCGACTACGAGATTTACGTCAGGGAGGTCTTGCGGCCTACGCAGCAGGAGATCTCCCAACTCATCTCTACATGGGAAAAGCCGGCCTACTGGGCCAAGTATGCCAAAACAAAAGGTGTACCGGTACCGACTCCAATTCGAGCGGCATTCTCTCGCATAAAGCGGCCTGAGCAGGTCGTCGACAAAATCTTGCGCAAGCCCGAACAGTTTCCCGATGGTTTGAGTCCAAAGAGTTTCAAGAGGATGTATGACGCGGTAGGCTTACGCGTCATCGTTTACTTCCTGAGGCACATCCCGCTGTTCGACAGGGACCTGCGGAACTCGGCGGTGGTCGAGATCTCAGACGACGAGCGCCCAGTTGCGTACATGGGTGCGAATGAAGCTTCGATCCTGAGCCTTGACCATTTAGATCAGGAGCAGAAGGAAAGCGGATACCGTTCGGTTCACTATCTCGTCCGAATGAAGGAAAGCAGCGTTCCGGAGAACCTGAGACCTGCCTTCGAGCTGCAAGTGAGAACCGCGGCACAAGACCTCTGGAGCACGCTCGAACACCACTTGGGCTACAAGCCGACCAAACGAACACACTCGATGGCAAAGGCGCAGCTCAGGGTGTTGAGCGGATTACTGCGGGTTGTCGATGAGAACTTCAATCTCCTCTATGAGGAGTTGAATAGATCGTACGACGATCGGGATTACGGCACCAACGAAGAACTGACAGCCGAGCTTCTTCCGGTGGCCTTGTCTGAAGCAGGCCTCAGTTGCAACCAACGCGACATCAACAACATACTCACCCTACTATTCAGTCGCGGCATAAAGACGGTTGGCCAGCTGCTAAAACTCGCCGCGCCCAGTCGCCTGGAACTGATAAGCAATACCTATGTGTCGGTTGCCGGTCGCGATCCCTCCAATCTAGAAATCATTGCCACCCTTGCCGCGGTGCGCGGTGCATCCAGCCACGCTGAGGCGATCAGGCGGATCAAACTGCAGATGGATTACTTGGGAGCCACCGACACCATTCGTTCGCAGTCGCGGATTGAGGATATGTAGGGAGGACTGGTTACGGATCGCGCACGCAACGATAGCCGTGCCGAGGGTTTCCCCACCTCTTGGGCTGACCGTCTATGGCGCCCTGGTAGTTGATATAGAAGGCCTGCTCTTCGTTGAACTCATCAGCCACCCAATAGTAAATCGGCTCGAGGTCTGGAGCCCAGAGTGGGGTTTCCTTGTCGGGCATAACCTCGCATTTCGATCGCGAATGGCGCAGAGAAGGGAAGTCCGGGCTCAGACTACATCCCGCATTTTCTCCGTGCAGCATTAGCGAGGACACCAGCTCATGCGCAGTGGGGAAACGCCAGATACCTTGAGGCTCGGCTTCCAACGACAAGCCGTCAGCGCTCAGGTACAGACACAAACCAGTGCTTCTCATGTCCGCCCCGGTGGCCGGCGGTCCCTCGAATTCGCGCTTGCGTTCCATCCCCACTGGTTCCTCCCCGTACAAAGCCAGGGCCTCCCAGGAGGGGAAACCGCCAAAGGACTGTCTCCAGTTCCAGCCAGGGCCCTCGGGTGCCCATACGAGTGAGACAACGGGGCCCTCGATGAGCCGTTCTCCTCTACCACCGTCGTCCTCCCTGGTGGAAAGGATCGGCAGCCAGTAGACAACCATGCCAATGAGAATCACAACAGCCGGTGTCGTTACCGCGAGATACCGGAGATTCCGAAGCCACCAGGAGTTCGGTGGGGTCCAACCGTTTTCCGCTCTCTTACGACGGTACCGGTGATCATAGAGGAACATGAGACCTATGAGCGCGACCATTCCGCTCAGGAAGAATCTCACTATCAGGTTCCATCCGCTGACGCCGGCCCGAATCGAGCTGTTGAGCCAATTGAAGCAAAACCATGATCCCACCAGCAAGAGGGCAATGCCGCCAAATAGTGGCCAACGCAGCGCTGCGATACAGAGTGTGAGCGCGAGCGTGCCCGGAATTAGATACATGAGTGGCCCGGGCAGTGGAGTACCCCAGCCCTCGTAAAACAGTTCTCCCAGACTCCAGAATACCCAGAATGACGCAATGGCCGTCATCAATATCGTCGCGATGATACCTGGAACGGCTCGCCAAGAGAACTTCCACATTCTAACCTCTCTGAGTCAGCTGACGCCCAACGCATTGCCTCTTTCGAATGGTGGCTCCGGCGGCGATCAGATAATGAAACCAAGCGCCCCCTGGCACAACAACGAAATGCGCTGCACAGTGGCTTCGTACTCAATAACAACCCGGCGGGGGTATTCGATGTTTGAGAGCAGAACGGCTCAGGCCGCCCGACGGTCTTTCCCGTCGCGCCGATCTTCCTCCATGCGGCGGTCTTCCTTTCGGAAAAACAGGCGCCCCAACAGTTGGCGGCCGCGACGCTCACGCCTGCGGCGATCCGCTTCCCGCCGACGCTCGACGGATGGCGGCCCCGGCTCCTCGGGCGTGGTGTCCTCCTCCTCGAGTATTGCCTTGCATGCGTCCAGGGCAGTCCGGCGTATTCCGTTCTCGTGCTCGAGGCTGTCCACAAACAACTTCCGTATCGTCCGCAGCAAGCGTTCAAGTTCGTCCTTCGACTCCACGGCTATTTCGGTTCTGTAGCCCAACACGCCACTCTCGAGGTAGGTAGCAAACACTAGAGTACCCCCCGTCAACTCCTGCGAGAGTTCGTCCTGAGCGCGCTCCAGATCGATCTCGCCGTCATCGGTGAACGGAGGCGAGTACCAGTTGCGTTTGAACGAGATGCGGAACCTGGCCTCACCCGGTTCGCCCGGGAACTCTGCGTACAAGTCTCCAGCTCTGTCGCGCTGGAGTTTGTGACGCTTTCGCGAGGTTTTGGTGGCGTGATTTTTCCGTGGCATCTTCGTAGCGTGGAACGGTTTGATAAATGGATACTATATTACCACTACACAAATCCACCTACATATTTTACTACGATGAAGGTGCCGATGTTAGAGGTGGGGCTAGCCATCGTCCGATTCGACAGCCACCTTTCATCCTAGAAGCTGTTCGGCTTCACCTTCGTCATGGAGTTGAGATCGGTATGGATCTACGTCGAACCCCCGCACTCCTAGCTCTTTCTTCGTTGGTCTTTACAACAGCGGCCCTCGCACAGGCCACGGCTCCTGACCGGGAGACGCCAAGAGAAATCGAGGCCCACGACACCGTATTTCTCGAAGAAATGACGTGGCTCGAGGTTCGCGATGCCATGAGGGCCGGAAAAACCACCGCCATCATTCCCACTGGCGGGATTGAGCAGAATGGACCTTACCTCGCGCTCGGGAAACACAACTACATACTGCGGGCAACCACCGATCGGATTGCCCGGATCTTGGGTGACGCGCTGGTGGCGCCGATAGTGCCTTTCGTGCCCGAAGGGAACATCGATCCTCCAAGCGGCCACATGTTGTATCCGGGAACGATCAGTGTGACCGAGGAGACGTTTCGTGCGCTACTCACCGACATCGCGAGCAGTCTGAAAACCCACGGTTTCCTGCACATATTCTTGATTGGAGATAGTGGGGGAAATCAGGACGGTATGAGAGCCGTGGCGGATCAACTTTCGGCTGCATGGGCAGACGAGGTTGCATCCATTCACTATATACCGGAATACTACGACAACCCTCTGTGGAATCAGTGGCTCGAATTGCACGGGATCCAACAGGTCGACGAGGGCTTGCACGACGATGTTCGCCATTCAGCTATCATGATGACGGTTGATCCAACGACGGTAAGGATGGAGCAGCGGATGGAACGAGGGCTCTTCTCCATCAACGGGGTTGCGTTGGCACCGGCGAGTTTCATCATCGAACTTGGCAACGATTTGGTGGAGTACCAGGCGACCATAACAGCGAACGCTATCCGAATGGCGATTGGTGGGTAGAGCGGGTTACCCCCCCTCTAGCTGTGGCTTGACTATCTTCTCGTAGCACTCGGGGCAGATCCCGTGCGAAAACTCAGCATCCGTCCGTTGAGCAACGTACGACTCGATTTGCTGCCAATCGTCGTTCTTTCCCCTGATCTTCTTGCAGTACGAACAGATTGGAAGGAGACCTTCGAGGTTTCTTACATCCGCCTGCAAACCGAGGATTCGCTCGGCAACCCGGAGGCGCGCCTCCAATTCGGCAGGCGTTACCGGTTTGGTTGCAAAATCGTCTGCTCCAGCATTGATGCCTTCAACAAAGTCTTGCTTCCCGATACGTCCAGTGAGCATGATGATGTACGTGTACTTCTCACGCTCAGCATCTCGGACGCGACGGCACAGTTCGAGGCCATCCATCCTCGGCATTTCCCAATCCACTATCATGACTCCGAACTCTAGGGAGTTGAAGAGGTCCCAGGCTTCCCGACCGTCTTCAGCCTCGAGCACTTCGTGGCCCAGCTTCTTGAGCAACGCGCACACGACTTTGCGTGCGACGGAGTCGTCGTCAACTGTGAGGATATTCATGCGATATCGATACAAACAAATACGCAAACCGGCAAGTTCGACACCAAATAACAAGTAGACAAAGGCGTTGGCTGGCACCTGACAGTACATTCTCTGCTGGCAACGCAAACCGTTATTTGCAATATTGGTCTACTTCGCTTCGCCTACGAGATGTTCATTCAATGTAGGTGCAGCCGCGAATCACACACACGCTTGGAGGACCGTAGGTGCCCAGCGCAGGACTCGAAGGCACGACTCGTGTTGTAGGGAGCAGGCGACGCCTCGCGTTTTTAGTCGTTGGGATGGCCGTCGTCGGAATAAGCGTCGTGTTTGTGACTACTCTCGTGCTGTACCGGGCCGCTTTTCAAGGGCAACGTGCAAGGCTCGTAGACACGGCACGCAGCCGTGCTAGGTTGATAGAGTCCGTTGCCGAGTTCGATAGACAATACAGCCGCGGCCTTCCTGGCGGCGCAGCGGAAGCCACGATTTCCCAAATCATAACGGCTCATGAGCGATTTGAAGGCTTCGACGGCACGGGAGAGTTCACGCTCGCACGGCAGGTTGGAGATTCGATCGTCTTCCTGCTTGCCCACGGGCATACCGGGATCGTTGTACCCGATGCGACACCAGTGACTTCTCATCTCGCCGAACCGATGCGACGAGCATTGCAGGGCGAATCCGGTACGGTAGTGGGATACGACTATCGTGGCGTGATGGTATTGGCCGCATACGAGCATACTGAAGGTTTGGGGCTCGGTGTGGTAGCGAAAGTCGACGTTTCGGAGATCAGAGCACCCTTCATACGAGCTGCAATGTGGGCGCTAGGTGCTTGTGTTGTGTTGATCGGCATCGGTGCCATTCTGTTCCGCGCCATCATGGAACCCTTGGTAAGTGATGTGTGGACCAGCGAGCAAAAGTTCAGATCGCTTTTCGAGCGATCGCTTGATGCAATCGCGATAGTCAACACAGATGGCTCCCTGGAGGACGGGAATGAGGCGTTGTACGACCTGCTGGGATATGAGCGTGGTGAACTCTCCGGTAAGAATGTGAGATCGCTCTACGCGGATCCGGAACTAAGGCAGGACTTCATCGATGCGATCTATGCAACTGGCTCAGTGAAGGATTTCGAAGCTAGTCTCCGCCGTAGAGACGGATCAGAGATCGATTGTCTGATGACCGCGGTCACGAGACACGGCCCGAAGGAAGAACACGCCGGGCAT
>CAYTDU010000048.1:0-15239 GCA_964436395.1 uncultured Gemmatimonadaceae bacterium
TTCCAAATCCCACCCTCTTTCACGCGCGTCTCCGAATAGCGCCAGGCTCCTTCCTGCACAACCCCGCCAGGCAGAGTCACACTACCCTCCAACGTTGCCACCGCAACGGCAACACCATCACCAACCATTATGATATCAACTTCCTGCGGTTGGACATCAAAAGCGACGCCCATCTCAGCAGCGGCTTGCAGCGCCTCCACGCTGAATCCGGTGATCAGATAACTACCATCCAGCATGAAGCCACGTGTATTCGCCGCGTAGAAGGTTCCCAGTTTTTCGAAGTCACCATCGCGCCACGCAGCAAGGCTTTCTTCCATTGCGGCACGCACTTCCGCTTCTTGCGCGACTACCGATTGGTTCCATATAGTCGAACAACAAACAACCATCAGAACCACCATCATCATTCGTTTCATGGCACTCCCCAACGATTATGGCATAACACCTCAAACATGCCCCGCAGCGCCGGCACGGTGGTGCGCGACGACGAAACCTAGTACTGTGAGGCGCTCGGGTATACTGCTACCAACTACATACCGAACTCAAGATTGACGATGCAACTGTTTCATACACGCTTTAAGCTCCCCGGCTCCGAGTGGTTGCTTGCCGCCCTTGCCGCCGTCTGCGTATCCGCCGTGATCTTTTGGATCGACCTCAGCCCGCGAGTGGAGAGCGATTTCTTCTTTTCTCCTGAGGACCCCCAGCTTCGAGTAGCTCAGGAAATCTCGCGACGGTTCCCCGCCCCGGAAATGATCCTGATCAGGGCTGAGGCGCCTGACATAAACAGCGACGAGTACGAAAACCTCGTTCGCGACCTGACCGCGGCACTCGACACAGTGGCGGGAGTGTCAGCTGTCACCAGCATGGCTACGGAAGATGGGCGGCGCAGCCCGGTATGGAGCAGGTTGCTTCTCACGCCCGAAGATCGCGCCACAAACATCATCGTGAGCGCTTACAATCCCGATCCGGCCGACCTGATTCCTCGGCTCGAGGCAGTATGGGAACCGTTCGATTCTCCGAACTTCTCGCTGGACGTGTCGGGCGTTCCCTATGTGATCGAGTTGATACGCAGAAACCTGCTGCGCGATCTGGTGCTATTCAGTTCAGCCGCCTTCCTCATCTTCGGCACATTGGTGACGGTTGTATATCGAAACTGGCGCATCGTCTTGGGCACAATCTCTACCTGTTTGACCGCGTGTGCGGTTACCCTGTTCGTCAGTCACCTCCTCGACATCAAAATTGGCCTGCTCACCGCCAACATAGCGGTGATAGTCTTCGTGCTGACGCTGTCCCACATCGTCTTCATGACCTCGAACTGGAGGCGCTGCTGCCAGGAACCGGAAGAGCACAATGCCGACCCGGTCGGCGCAGCCGTGCGCATCACACTCCAGGCATCGTTCTGGTGCATGCTGACGACGCTGCTCGGATTCCTGAGCCTCCTGATCGCGACCGCTCGACCGCTTCGAGAACTGGGCATTGCCGGCGCAATCGGAACGCTGACAGCGATTATCGTCACATATGGTATATACCCGACTTTTTTGCGATGTATCCCTCAGACCGGAAGGGAATCGGCAAGACGTTTCTTTGGAAAAATCGGCTCTTTCTTGCCGGAGGCATACGGCAACAGGTGGTTGGTGGCTATAGTGTGCGTGGTTCTGGTGGCTGCAGTAGGCCTCAGACAGTTCAATACAGACCCGAGCCTCCTGTCGTACTTCGCCCCGGGGAGTGACCTGCGAGACGGCCTCGCGCTAATCGACAGCGACGGCGGAAGCAGCCCGCTAAATGTCGTGGTGCGCGACCCCAGCGGAATCACGATCGACACCGACGAGTACAACCGCAAACTGTGGGCGCTCCAAAATGCGCTCGAGGGCGACTCGTCCGTTGGCAGCGTTATCTCGCCGGCGGTGCTCCTAGCACATGCGAGAATGCAGCCCTTCATGCGATATGCAAACTGGGGCACACTTCTTTCAATTCTAGAAAGCGAGGCGTTCGCCGCCACAACGCAGAGTTTCATTAGGCCCGAGCGCGATCAGGGAAAGTATTTCATAAGGATGCGCGAAGCAGGTCGCACGGAAGACCGCGAAGCGATTTTGGACAGAATTGGCGGTTATGTTGAGGAGGCCGGTCTCGAGACCCAAATGTTGGGAGGCAGCTACGAGCTACAGGGCCAGCTCGGCCAACTCATCTCGTCGTCTCTCAGGATCGGGTTGGGCGGGCTGCTGATTCTCTTCATAGGTATCGCATTCATTGTCTCCGGGACCGTGCCACGCACGCTGGCGATGTTCTTGTGCCTATGCGGTATTCCCATCACGGTGTTGGGAACAATGGGATACCTCGGCATGCCCGTCGACATAATCACTTCTCCCGCCGCCAACGTCGCCATCGGAATGGGCGTCGACTCGATGATTCACCTCGTGATGCGCGTGCGCAGGCTGTGGCCGAAGTCGGCAACGGCGTGGGAAGCTTGGAAGAGCGCACGCGAACAGATGTGGCAGCCGGTGTTGGGCGCAACCCTAATCATTTGTGCGGGTTTTGGAATATTCAGCCTGTCGGCGTTTCCTCCAACGCAGCGATTCGGACTAGCAGTCATCCTTGGTACCGTGACCGCCGCCACCATGGCGCTCATCACCTTGCCGTTCGCCGTAAACATCAAGCGCGACCGGCCGGGGGGACTTCAACACACGACCTAGCCGCTGAACGCGTTCAATCCGGTTATCGTCTCGCCGACTATGAGGGTGTGCATGTCATGGGTGCCCTCGTACGTGTACACGGTTTCCATATTCGCCATGTGACGCATGACGTGATGCTCGGCCAATATGCCTACCGCGCCGAGCAGGCGTCTCGCCTCCCGAGCACACTCGGCTGCCATGTTGACGTTGTTCCGCTTGGCCAACGACACCTGCTGCGGAGTCATGGTACCTCTGTCTTTCAGCCTACCGAGCTGTAGGGTGAGAAACTGCGCCTTCGTAATCTCGTTGACCATCTCGAACAGCCGTTCTTGTTGCAGCTGAAATCCTGCGATGGGACGGTCGAACATCACACGATCTTTGGCATAACCGAGGGCGTGTTCATAGCATGCCATCGCCGCGCCTATTGCACCCCACGCTATTCCGTACCGTGCCTGGGTGAGACACTTGAGCGGACATTTCAGCCCGGCACAATCGGGCAGCAGCGCCGATTCCGGGAGTCTCACCTCGTCCAGAATCATGTCGGTGCTGTCACTGATCCTGAGCGAGAGCTTGTCTTCGAATCTGGTGACCGTCACACCTTCAGCATCCGGCGGGACCAGAAAACCGCGAATCGATCGCGGATCGTCCAACTCTCCGGTCTTAGCCCAGACAACCACAAAGTCAGCATCGGAGGCGTTGGTGACCCATCGCTTCCGGCCATTCAAAATCCAGGAATCGCCATCCAAACGCGCGTTTGTGATCATACCTCCGGGATTCGAGCCGTAGTCCGGTTCGGTCAGGGCGTATCCGCCGATAGCTTCGCCTTTGGCCATCTTTGGCAGCCATCGCCTCTTCTGCTCTTCAGTCCCAAACGTGTAGATCGGATACATCGCGAGCGAACCCTGCACAGATGCAAACGACCTGATGCCGCTGTCACACCGCTCGAGTTCCTGCATCAATAGACCGTAGGCCACGTTGTTTAGCCCTGCGCATCCGTATTCCTGAGGTAGATTGGGCCCCAAGAAACCCATCTCGCCCATCTTCGGCACCAACGAAGTCGGGAACTCACCCCTTATATACCAATCGGCCACGTGCGGCATCAGCTGCTCGTCCACCCAGCGACGCGCCGTATCACGTACAGAGCGCTCTTCCTCGCTCAGCAGAGAATCGAAATCATAGAAGTCCACAGACATCCAAACCACCTATTTTCGTGAAGTCCTCAGCCCGATACCGCGGCTACTCTGTCCAAGGCGCGACGCGCGCCCGGTGCTGCTCCAACCTCTCTTGCCTTCTTTTTGAACGCCGCGCCGTGGTCGACCTTGAAACCCGATTCCGCCTGCCACTGGTGCACCATTTCGTGCAACAACGTCTTCTCGACCTCCTGTATTCCATCCCGATCCCAGTGCCGTCTACTGATAGTGATCTCAATCAACCGCGCCGACCGTGGATCGACAGTCACTTCTCCAAGTCTCGTGCGCATTCGATCTGAGATCCGGAATTCGATTTTCGAAAGCTCGCCGCCGAACAACTCGTGGTTGAGTCGTGTATGCATCTTCGCGAGTTCCTTCAGCACTTCGCGGTCGTGTTTGTTCGGCGGTCGCCGGCGTCGCGGTCGTCTTGGAGCCAGATACGAATCGATGGGGAAAGCCTGAATCTCGCGCTCCGCTACGGTGCGCGCCGGTCGCGTCTTGGCGTTCACAAATTGGATTATGGCCTCGAGGGTTCGGTCGGAGCTGTAGGCGTATCCGCGGTGAAGCCGCAACTGACCCGAACGGCCGATGCTCACCAGAACTGTTCGATTCTCGTGCACTACGATCGGTCTGGCAAATCCGAGTGCCCGGAGACGGCCTGCGAGCAAGGCGGAATCGGCATTTAGCGCCTCGAAGTCACCCCTTCTTCCCAGCTCCCCCTCCCGTGTTGCCGCGAGATGTGCGAGCGAACGCGTGTACATCGTTGCGCTTGAACAGGCCGCGGTCGCTTTCCCACCTGTACAGCTCAACGTAGATGGTGCTTTCGTCCCAGTGAATACGATTGAAAACCGACGGACGCCCACCCCTAGTCCTCGAGCAGAGTGTGCCGGCATTGGAAACCACCACCTTTCCGTCCAACAACTCCGCGCCCTCCTGGTGATCGTGCCCGCACATCACAATCTCGGCTCCCGACTCTACTATGCTGAGCTGTGCCTGTCTCCAGCGCGCCAACCCCATCCGCTGCGAGATCTCTCCCCGTAACACGTTATGGTGCACCACGAGCGCTCTGAGTTGTGTGGGTTCCGCCTTGTCGAAGAGCGCCTTCACACGCATTGCTTCGTTCTTGGACAGGTGCCCCTTTACAGCCAGGTCGCGCAATCTGGGTGTCAGCGACCCCCACGCGATCCCATGAGCAGTGAGTGCGGTCGCAATCAGTACACCCGGCAGCGAAAGAGTTGGGTTGAGTATGGGACCGAAGTACTGAATGTACTTCTTGTATTTCGCATGGCTTCCAAACGGTATGAACGGACGCCACCACCATTGGACATCGTGATTGCCGGGAATGTGGATGACCGGTGCGGTGCGTTTAAGGTCGTAAATGAATGACCTCGCCGCCAGGAACTCACCGTGGCGAGCCCGCAGGCCGAGATCACCACTCAACACGATGGCGGTAGGATCCAGATCTGGTACCAGGTCCTGTACCGCCTCGAGCAGTGTAGGCTCCGCTACACCGCCGAGGTGGAGATCTGATATGTGGATAATACTGCTCAAACGCTTTGCCTCTTCACTTGAGCGCTTCCAAAAGAATGCGCTTGGTTACCAAGCCTGTGATAATGTACCAGGCAACCACCGAACTCAGCCCCACCAACCGCAGCGTTGAGTCTTCCGGGAGTCGAATGTAAACATATGCCGCAAACGGAATTGTGGTTCCGATTGCCACATACCGCGAGATCTTGCGAGCCCGTTGCTTTATTATCTCCTTGCAATCGGGGCAAATTTCGCCCAGCGGAAGTTCCATTTCCTTATGGCACCGCGGGCACTCGTGACCGACTGCGGTTCCCAGGAAGGGCGACAGGTTTGTCACGGCAATCCCGGCACCAACGATTTGAGCGCATCCCAACACGCGGCCCAAGGCTCGTCGCCCTGCCCCCTCGCAACAGTACGCCATTCTACTCTTGCTGTTCGAACTTCCACGATGGCCAAGGTCAGCTCCGCGCGTCCCGAACCCGCAGAGTCGCTCCTGAACACCAGGCTGGCCGGGATCAGTGCATGTCGACCGCCCGCAACGCCGGTCAGCGTTCTGAGTTGGCTGCGCAGCGGGTCGGGCACTCTTTCCATCGGATTTCGAAGCAGCGCCGTGCCCATCTGGTCAGGGTTTGCCAACATCCCCGGCGCTCTGCTTGCCGCACGCCGTATATCAGGAGGCAATACCCACGCGACTTCCGGAACACGCTCCGTCAGAAATTTGGCTATCAGGCTGTCAGCCCGATCCAACGCCTCCCGCCGCGGCAGCAACTGGTCGGCCCAGTTCAAAGACTCTTCGGATACCACGAGCGTCAGCGGATACACTGTGACTTCTTGACCGGCAATCCCGGCCGTCGGCAGCGGTGCCGTTTCGGGCTCTACCGAGCTGCCTGGGTGCCCGGTACTGCAAGCCACCAGCGTGAGAATGGGCATGTACCACGCTTTCATTCGATCCCTCTCAACCACGAGAACTCGGCAGCGGTCTGCATCCAATGTGTCCATTCCCGAGGTGGTGTACTGTTATTACGCGAGGGTCTCACCCCCATCAACCAAAATAACCTGGCCGGTAATATGGCGAGCATCGTCCGAAGATAGGAAAACCACCAACGGTGCAACGTCTTCGGGGTCACCTAGCCTGCACAATGCCGCTCGGCGCTCGGCCTCCTCCACAACATGGGTCGGCAAAGCTTCAACGAGGTCGGTGCGAATAAACCCGGGCGCGACCGCGTTTACATTCACGTTGTAGGGCCCCAACTCAACTGCGGCGGATTTGGTCAAACCCACCAGAGCAGCCTTGCTCGTCACGTAGTTGGACGCACCGAAACCGGGACGTGTGTACTGGTGGGACGCGATGTTAACAACCTTGCCGTATCTTTGCTCGCGGAACGTTCCGGCTACGGTTCGTAAGCAGTTGAATGCACCCGTCACGTTAGTGTCCAACACAGACTGCCAAGCGGAGTCGGACATTCTCCACATTGCGCCATCGTGGTGAATCCCCGCGTTGTTCACCAGGTAGTGCAGTCCACCGAGCACGTCCTTGACGTTGGCTACAAAAGATTCGACGGCCTCCCGATCGCGCACGTCGCAGTGCTCGCAATACACATGCACGCCATGTGCGCGAAGCGCGGCTTCGGTTAGGACAGCTTCAGCAGAGATGTCACGGCCACTGAGGTCCACGTAGTTGAACGCCACATTCACCCCACGCCGTGCGTACTCTAGGCCGATGGCACGACCCAACCCAGATGCACCTCCGGTGACCATCACCGTGTTCCCGCGCATCTCTCTGATGTTCAGGCGTGCGGCCTTCGGCTGTTCGTCGAGAATCGACGATGTCGAACCTTCGCTGTCCGAACTAAACCCGACAGGAGCGTTGGAAAAGTCGGAGATCGTTGGGCCCCCCTTTGATCGAGACTCCGAACGTACGCTAGAAGCAGTTCCTAGGCAATCACCTATGTTCCCGCTCTACTAGACAGAACCCGGCGAAGTGCGACTACCGCCTCGAACACGAGCCACAGTTCCAGCACGAAGATCGCCGCTCCTATGCCCAGCAATAAGATCCTGCTGTCATTCACGTAGGCGATGAGATTCACAATCATCGCCCAAGTCGTCATAAACAACAAGAACACCATTGGCACAACCGTAGCCCAGATTGGTCGTCTCAAGCGCACCAGAAAGAGCGTGATAACCAGCAGGCTCAGACCTGCCGTCAGTTGATTCGTTGTCCCGAACAGAGGCCACAGGCGCATACCACCTGCACCGCGATCGATGCCCAATGCGAGGAGTGCGCAGCTGGCCACCGCAATCCCCGTGGCGAGCCACCTGTTCTGCATGGCTTTCAGTTTGTACTGCGCACCCAGCTCTGAGATTATGTAGCGCTGCAGTCTCACGCCGGTATCCATCGTCGTAGCCGCGAAGCTGATTACAACCACCGCAGCAAAAATCACAGCGACGTCGTGTGGTATGCCGATCCCCTGAGCCAGCGTTCCAACGCCGGTCACAAATGCGGCAGTAGCACCGGTGGATGCTCGTGCCCACGTGCTATAGTGCTCGTGCCATCCGTCTACCCCGACGAATACCGCAAACCCTGCTGTAACGGCGAGAATCGCAGTGAGCGCCAGCATTCCCTCACCCAACATGCCGCCGTAGCCGACATACCGGGCGTCAGCTTCGTTGTTGAGTTGCTTCGACGACGTGCCCGACGCTACCAGCCCGTGAAATCCACTGATCGCACCACAGGCAACCGTTATGAATAGGAGCGGGAACCAGCTGGGAGCATCAGCGGGCAGGTTGCGATTTAGTGCAGGTGCAACTACCTCGGGATTCGTGAACAGGATGCTGATCGAAATGATTCCAAGCGCAACGAACAGCTGGTGGCTGTTGACATAGTCGCGGGGCTGCAGCAGTAGCCACACCGGCAGTACGGAAGCGATGAACGCATAGGCAAGCAGCAGTATGACCCAGCCCGCGCGTACACCATCCGTATGCGCCGCGGCGGTAGCCGCTTCCATATCGCCGCCCGCGGCTGTCAGTTGACCTTCCGTTACCGAGAAGTTGAAGAAGTCAGGTAACTCGAATGGCACATACTGACCGAACCAGATGAGCAGGTAAAGGATCAACAGAGCACCCAACGAGGGCCACAGAATTCCCGTGCCAGTCCGATAGATGAGAATCCCGACAACGAGCGCCACCAGCAAAGAGCCCCATACCGGCAATACCGCCCCCGGGTTCGCGAGCATGAGGTTTGCGATCACCACGGCGAATACTGCATTCACCAGAAGGAGAAGGAAGAAGATTATCAGCAGGAACAGGACACGCGCTCGGCTGCCGACGAAGGTCTCAGCCAACGTTCCGATCGACTGAGCCTTGTGTCTGGTGGAAATCCAGAGAGTCCCAAAATCGTGCACCGCACCGGCGAAAATGGTGCCAAGTACCACCCAGAGGAACGCGGGCAGCCAACCCCAGATGACCGCTATTGCCGGTCCGACAATCGGCGCCGCTCCCGCAACAGACGTGAAATGGTGTCCGAAAAGGACATGTTTGTTGGTAGGCACGAAGTCGACGCCGTCCTCAAACTCGTGCGAGGGTGTTTTGAAATCAGGATCGAGTTGGTATATCCAGCGCGCGACGTATCGCGAATAGAAACGATATCCAGTAAGGAAGGCGGAGGCACCGATCACCAACAGAACGATTGCACTCAAAAGACTACCTCCTCTCAGCCTCTCCAAGATAAGAAACTGCGAGTTGCCGCAAAGCGTCTACACCGACAACATCGCTTTCCATCAGCGGCACCTGGCGTAGCGGAAATTCCCGAAACTCTCGGTGAATTCGTTCCAGATATTCAGCCTCTTGTTGTCTGCGACCTTCCAGAAAGGCCCCTCCCGCCTCCGGTGGTAAAACTCGGTTAACGAACAACGCACCAACCGGGATGCCGTACTTCGTGAGAGAACCTACCGCCTTCTCTGTCTCCCAGATAGGCAGTCTCTCAGGTATGAGAACGAAAATGAACGACGTCCGTTTGGAATCGGTGAGGATTCGTCGCGCGCGCCCAAACCGAGATCGCCTTTCTTCGAGCGCTGCCAAAACCGGATCTTCATCATCCTGAGTGTCGCCCGCGGCGGCACCGGCCACGTTCCTCCACATGCGGCCAAGCGTGTTTACCTTCTTCCGCTGGCCGATCAAGCCACCAATCCAAGCCGACATCAACTCCGGCAGAGATAACAGACGCAGTGTTTGGCCGGTCGGTGCGGTGTCAAAGACAATCCGATCGAACTCCGACTCAGCCTCCTCGATGAGTCGCGTGAAACGTTCGAACAAAGCCGCTTCTTCTGCCCCCGGCGAAACTCGCGCAATGTCGATTTGACGTTCCACTTCGGCCAAGAGTCGCGGTGCCGTCGTCTCCGCAATTCGGTCTTTGACTCCCTGTATGTACGCGTCAGCCTCCCGCCCCGGATCGATCTCCATCGCCCAGAAATTGTCACTGACGAGTTTGAGTTCCGGTCCAAGCTGGGTCTCCAAGATGTCGCTCGTTGAATGAGCGGGGTCGGTGGATACGAGCAGCGTGCGACTGCCGGAGTCAGCGGACCGTACCGATACCGCCGACGCCATCGTGGTCTTACCTACGCCACCCTTCCCACCAAGAAACAGGACGAACCGATCCAGAAACAGATTATTCCCCGACATGGTCAGCGGCACTGCCTCAGCAACACCTAAAGCCTTCCTCAGGTGGCTGCTCCATACCCATGCGCAAATGCCATTCGTGAAACTGCTCTATGAGTTCCGGATACAACTCGAGCGTGTAGAATGAGATGGGATTTGGAACACCCAACAGGTCGGAAAATCCGAGTAGAAAAAACAGGTCTCGCTGGCGCAGATATTCTCGGTGGATCGCCGACCTGTACAAAGCAATATAGACACCTTCGTAGATCTCTCTGGCAGCCTTCAACCTACGTCTCAGTCTGAGCCACCAGCTGCGTTGACTCATCGACCCGAGCGCAAAACGAGTTCGCTACTCAACGAGCCCCATACCCCAACGCATGAAACTCACAGGCAACCCGCCATACTTCAGAACCTCCTTGTGGAACTGTGCTTGCGAGTAATCGCTGCCCTTTGACTCACTGTACGAATCACGAAGCGATTTTAGTTCTCTCCGCCCGATGGCATAGCAGACCTGATACGCGGGGTGCACGCAATAACGTCTTACCTCCGCAGCCGCATGGTCGGCATCAAAGTGGACACGGTCCACGAGCAGCTTCGTCGCTTCCTCGACGGACATTCCCCTAGTGTGCAATCCAACGTCTGCGATGATCCGAACCCCCCGCCATAGCAACGCGATCTTCTGGAAGAACTTCTCTTCCAGGGTCGAATAGAAACCCTGTTCACCCATCATCTCTTCACAGTAGAGCGCCCACCCTTCAATCGTGACAGGCGACCCGATCACCTTGCGCACCGGTCTCGGTTGGGAATGGGCATGCAAGAACTGTAGGTGATGACCGGGATAACCCTCGTGCAGAGCGGTACACGCCAATTCGTGAACGCAATGATCTCTGAGAATCCGTTCAGCTACTTCCGGGTTAGCGTCAGGCGCGGGAGGAGTCACGTAGAACCAACCTGTTCGATCTTCAGAAAAAGCTCCGGGAGGCTGGTATGCAGCGAAGGGAATAATTGGCCGCAGAAAATCGGGCGTCTCGATTACCTCGAGTGTTCCTTCAGGGATCGTCACCAAACCCTGGCTGTCCACAAACCTGCGCGACCGGTCCATCTCAGCCGCATAGGCGGCCACCAGTTGGTGGGTTGGAGGGTGCTGGCCGCGCAGCTTCTCGACCAAGTCCGGCCACAACATTCCCTCCTCAATCTCAGCGGCAATCTCCACCAACTCAGCCTCGACCTCTTCGATCAAACGGAGCCCGTAACGCCACAACTCTGACGCGGTCCCCCGGATGGCGTGCTCGTACTGCAGCCTGAAGTTGAAGGCATCTTCACCGATAGCGAAGTCCGGGCATGGGTTGTCGAAACAATCGGCCTGCAGCCGATTCGCGAACACCGTGAGGGCGGCCTCCGCCGCCTCACAATCCCGCGGGAAGTCTACGTCTCCATCGGGCGCGAGCTCGCGCGCCACCTGTTGCACGAGCGCTGCGCCAGCTTCTGCAACCTCCACCGCTATGTCGACGAATACGCTTGGACAATCGCTGAGCGTCTGTTCCGCAACCTCCAGGAATCTCGGGAGCGCTCGAACACGCTCGGCCGCGGCTTTCGAACGGTGATCGCGAGATCGGTCGCGCAACGCCAATAGGAGATAGAGACCCTCGAGCGCATGCGTGGCCCAATAGGCAGGATCTCGCTTGTGGGGCTGCTCGAACTCGAAGCGATGAGTCAGAACGCGGGCGTCGTTCAGCAGCGCTGTCTTGTCGATTTCATCGTCGAGTGTGTCGACCTGACAAGACTCGAGAGCGCCAGCAATAGACCTCACGGCAGCCAGGTACTCTCCGACCGATTCATCGTCGTAGGCGCCCAGCCGTTGATCGTAGTCAGGCAAACCCGCACCGGTGGCCTCCACCGGATCCATCTGCCATTTCAGATCGAGATACGACTCCGTTAATTGCGAAAGCTCAGACATGCCCTCCTACGGCTTCCCCTGGACTTCAGCTATCAAGGCATGGCACTCAGCTTCCGTCAACGTGCGGACACCTTCCTTTGCAGCCTGGAACAGCTTGTCGCTCAACGCTTCATCGTTAGGATCATAGCCATGTTCTGAAAGCCAGAACTTGACGTTTGACAGCCCAGACATGGGCGAAATCTCGATCACCTGCCGTGCACCGAAGCTCCCCGCTGGAACGCCGGAATAGACACGGTCGGCGAGCCAGTCGTCACCTTTGTTTTTCGCCTTGATGACCGCCGCCGCATGGACACCGGTTCCAGTTCTGAATGCATCTACACCCATCACAGGATAGTTCGGAGGCAAGAACGCGCCACAGGTTTCGGCAATCAACTCGCAATACTCCCGGAGTTTCGGTATGGGATTCTTCAGGGTGCCCAGCAGATAGAGGTTCACGATCAACTGGTCCATCTCGGCGTTGCCGACGCGCTCGCCGAGTCCGAGGCCGGTGGCGTGTACCCGGTCGACACCTGCCTCGATAGCGGCCAGGCAGTTGACGAGCCCAAGTCCGCGGTCGCGGTGGCCGTGCCAGTCGACCTTTACGTCCTCACCCGACGGCTTGACGATTTCGTCGATAGCAAACCTCACGAGACTCTTCACGCCCGCGGGTGTGGCGTGCCCTACTGTATCGCACAGGCAGATACGTCGCGCTCCCCAGCTGATGGCATGATCGTAGAGGGATTTGACGGTCTCCGGTTTTGCCCGAGTCGTATCCTCCGTAACGAACATCACAGGTATGCCTTCCTTGACAGCGAACGTCACTGCCTTTTCGCTTGTCTCCAGCATCCTATCGAGCGTCCAATCTTCGGCGTATTGACGTATCGGAGACGAGCCTATGAAGGTGCATACCTCTATCGGAATGCCAACCTCCTGTGAGATTCGCGCAACCGGCTCGACGTCTACGATGACCGTCCGAGCAGCGCAGTTGGGGAAAATGGGCAGCTTCGAGTCCACTATCTCCCTGGCGAGCGCACGGACCGATTCTACCACCTGTGGCCCGGCACCTGGAAGGCCGATGTCGGCCGCGACGACGCCGATCTCCGCCATCAGGTGCAGCAGTTTCTTCTTGGTCTCGATCGGTGGATCGATTGCCGATGGTGACTGCAGTCCGTCGCGAAGCGTCTCGTCGTTAAGATCTACTTTGGCGGACTTCCAGTCGAAGGAGTCGGCGTCGTTCCAATCGTTGATCAATTCAGATGGTTTCATGGCTCCTTCAGGTTGCTCGTTATAGGCGCAAAACTACCTAGTCGGACGGGGCCCCGTCCAGGAGATTTTCTAACGAAAGAACCTCCAGCCCGTTCTCGGTGCAGGCGGCGTAGTCCGTCTGCCCAGACCCGTACATCGTCACTCCGGCGAATTCGCCGGTCGCGTTCAGAACAAAGAACCGCACATTGAAGTTCGGTTCGCCGCGACTGTTTAGTAGGCGTTCTTCGACAGTGTTCTCACGAATGCGCTGTAGACCCGCCATACCCGCGTCGGTTGGGTGCATACCGCGGCGCATGTTCTCGACGATCAGGTAGGATGTGAGGTTGTAGAGATTGGCTTCCCCTCTACCGGTCGATCCCGCCGCTCCGACATCTCCATCCACATAAAGGCCCGCACCCAGGATTGGCGAGTCCCCCGCGCGTCCCGGGATCTTCCATGCAAGCCCGCTGGTAGTCGTCACTCCGCAGATATCGCCGTTGGGACCGATACCGTCACAGTTGATTGTACCCCAGAAGTGATCTTCATCGATCAGCCCATCTCTCACCATGCCTAGCCCAGCGTCGTACGCGGCCTGAGCACGTTTCTCTGGATCGAGGTAATGCCTCGGATCAACGCGCCTCTTCCATTCGAGCCACATGTTTCGCGAGTGTTCGGTATTCAGATCCTCTTCGACCGTGAACCCGAGAGACTTCGCAAAATCCTGTGCTCCTTTGCCAACCAGGAGATGATGATCGGTGTATTCCATCACCGCCTTCGCAACGAGCGACGGTGTCCTGACACCTTCGAGCGCGGCGACGCCACCTGCCCACTTTTTCGGACCGTGCATGCAGCATGAATCGAGTTGTACGACACCCTCGGCATTCGGTAGGCCGCCGTAGCCGATTCCCGATTCTTCGGGATCGAGCTCCGGTATGTTCACACCTGCGATCAACGCGTCGAGAACATCAGCTCCCTCGGTGATCAATCTGAACGCCCTCTCGACAGCGCACTCCGTTCCACCGTTCTTGTACAGGTAGCCGCTCGAATCAGAGATCACAACGGGCCTGACACTTTGCGGTGTGTGTACCACAGGTGCTTCCCCAACCGTCTGCTTCGAAGAGGCAGTCACGCCTACCGCGGCAACGGCGCCAGTCTTGACGAAGTCGCGACGAGTGATTTGCCGGTTCATCTTCATTCCCTCCTATACGAATCGTTCAGTCGTGAGCGCAGCACCCTTCGCCTTCCCATCCCTCCTTGCCCTCACGTATCAGCCACGGAACCATGAGAAGCGCTGCCGCAGGATCGGCCCACCACCAACCAACGAGCGCATTGGCAGCCAGTCCCAACAAGAGGCAAAACGACAGGTACGAACAGGCAATCGTTTCCTTTGCCTCAGCGCGGAGAGCAGCACTTTCAATTGCGGCCGCTACCCGTAGCTTCCAAACCGCGACAAGCGGCATAACCACGAGCGACACGGCGGCGAGCACGAGCCCGGCCATACTCTCCGACGGGGCTTCTCTCGCCCACAGGTCCCAGGCCGACTGCAGCAGTACATACGTCGCGAGCACGAAGAAAGTGACCCCGACAAAGCGATGCACCCTGTGTTCCGCTTGCTCTACCTCAATAGCCGATCCGCCTCTGGCTTCGACCGAAAACCGCCACGTAACGACGGCTGCCGCCGCCAGTTCTATGACGCTGTCGAAACCAAAACCCACCAACGCTATACTGTCGGCTCGGGCGCCAGCCCAAAGAGCAACGATGGCCTCAACCGCGTTGTAAGCCATTGTAGCCCAGAGCAACCATAGGCCGCGGCGTAGCCAGCGCCGACGAGCTGACACACTACCTCCTTCGTTCGAACCTGAGATCGACGGCCTTACATCACCAAGCTCAGGGGGCAGGAGCAGTCTCGTGTCTGGTCACGACCATGTTGTGCAACGCCTGCTCTCTGATCTGTGTTTTCGGGCCCACGAGGCAGTGGTTCAGCGTTGAGCTGCGCACATCTGAGCCCTCACCAACTAGAGT
>CAYTDU010000049.1:0-15189 GCA_964436395.1 uncultured Gemmatimonadaceae bacterium
TGGCTTGATAGGATCCCGTGCATTTTCGGAGGATCACCCCGAGGTGGTGGAAGGACTCCAAGCAGCGTTCAATCAGGATAACGGCACAGGTCGCGTAGTCCGCATCTCGATGCAGGGCTTGACTGGGGCAGCTGGACTGTTCGGCAAGTGGATTTCGCAGGTGCCTACCGAGATTACGCAGCACATTGATCTCAATCTTCCTGGCACTCCCGGGGGCGGCGGCAGCGACTACGCATCATTCGTGTGCCATGGCGCGCCATCGTTCAGTCTGAGTTCGCTCAGTTGGGATTACCGCTACACCTGGCACACCCAGCGTGACACGTTCGACAAGATTGTCTTCGATGAGGTCAAGAACAACGTGGTTCTGACGGCCATGTTGACATATCTCGCATCGGAAGATGCCGAGCGCATGCCCCGTGACCAGCGCTTGATGCCCACGAATCCGCGTACTGGCGAGCAAATGGTGTGGCCGGCATGTACGCCTGCGAGAAGGGCGTACGAAAGGCCCTGATCAGTGACCAATATCCAACAGGGAATTACCAATATCCAAAATCCAAGTGAGTTACTGGTGAACACTTGGATATTGGATATTGGAAGTTGGATATTCAGACTTCGGCTGTCTCCCCCACCCCTATCTCTCTCACATCCAGCGGAAACCCCTTTCGCTCATCGAGCGTGAGCGCAACTGCGTCGACCTCACATTGGCCTACGCATACGCCACAGCCCATGCATTTCTCCCATGAAACCTGTGACGTTCCGTTAGTTGTTATTGCTCCAAACGGGCAGGCGCTTTCGCAGTCACCGCAGCCAATGCAGAGTTCTTCATCGATCTGAGCTACGTAACCGGACGATGCGACCATTGGTACTTCGTTCTTGGTCATTGCCTCGAGCCCGCCACAACAACAGGAACAGCAGTTACAGATCGCATAGAATTTGTTGTCGCACGCGTCTTTGAAATACGCTGTGTGCACGTGGCCGCGCTCGTGTTCCGCTTGAAGAAGTTCCAGCGCTTCTTGCTGCGAAATCACGCGCGAATGGTTCGGGTGATGGTCGAGTGTGAAATCCCCTCCACCCACGACCATGCACACATCGGTTGGTTGGCACGGGTTCTCTCTCGCGGCCCTGCAAGGGCAATCCAGCAAGACGACACGAGGCGGGCCTTTGAGCACGATATCCCTCGCGGTGGGGTAGGGGATGATCTTGTCGAGGTCGGTCCGCTTGATGTCGTGGTCGAGAGTGATGATAGCTGTGGCCTGCTCGGTAGTGATAACCTTCCCGTGATAGTGGTCTGCCCACCAACGTTTGAACTTTGGCGACATGTGAGGCAGGATCTTGTTCACCGCGATGGCGATGTACTGGTAACAGAACCGCCCATAGATATAGCCATGTATCTTGGTGAGAATGCTACCACGACTCTCGGGACGTCTTTCTCCAGTACTGTCGGATCCCTTGATCGCGGCTAGTGTCGATGGGAGAATGAGATGACCTCTCTCGCCAACTATCCAAAATGCGGCGAGGAGAATCAGCGGAATACCGGGTATTAGTAGTAGCCAGAGCATGAGGTGAGTTTATTTGTGAGTTGGGGCGAATGCAAATGATGATGGCGTCATGAGCGGCATAAACAACATGGCTTGGGGCGGAGGGGTCCGTCCGCCTGTCCGCCCGTTCGCCCGTCCGCCTGAACACCTACCGATCTACCGCCCTACCGTTGTACCGCCCAAGTACGACGGCAAATGTCCCCCAATTCGGATCTTGGCCCTCGCCGACACCCATTTGGGCTTCGACATGCCAGCACGTCCACGGATTGAACGCCGCCGGCGGGGCTACGATTTTTTCGCCAACTTCGAGCACATCCTGGAGATTGCTGTATCCGAGCAGGTGGATTGTGTGGTGCATGGTGGTGATTTGCTTTTCAGGAGTCGAGTTCCTGCTGAACTCGTACAGAAGTCGTTCCTCCCAATCAAGAATGTGGCGGATGAGGGGATACCGGTATTCATCGTACCGGGTAACCACGAGCGGTCACGCATCCCGTTTGATATGCTGGCGCGCCACGATGGGGTGCACATCTTCGATCGTCCGCGGACATTCGGCTTGGACTTCGGCCGGATTAGACTTGCTGTTTCCGGTTTTCCATACTGCCGCGACGGTGTGAGGTCGAAATTCCGAGACCTCGTCGCCGCCACGCGATGGAGAGAAGAGTCGGCAGATGCTCGTATCCTGTGCGTCCACCATTGTTTTGAAGGGGCTACCGTGGGTGCGCACAACTACACATTTCGAAACGGGCAAGACGTCGTGCGCGTACGAGATGTACCGGAGCAGTTTTGTGCTGTGATTACCGGGCACGTGCACCGTGCTCAGGTGTTGCAGCAAGACTTGCGAGGGCAAGCCTTACATACACCAATCATCTATCCGGGGGCCGTTGAACGGACCTCGTTTGCGGAGCGCGAGGAGGAGAAGGGGTACTTTCTAATCCAACTTCTGTATGCAAATCCAGCCGATGGCATAATTCCCCAATGGGAGTTTAGGAGACTCTCGACACGGCCAATGGTCATGAAAGAACTATCGGTGGGTGGTCTCACACCTGACGACCTAGAGGTTGCTTTGGTGGATTTGCTGTCGGGACTGCCTAATGACGCAGTCTTGCAGATTCGAATACATGACACTCCGAGCGCGGGCGCCAGGGTATTGCTCACTGCGGGGTACATGAGAGATCTGGCACCACCGACCATGAATGTGGAAGTGCTGCTGACCGATGAGCGGAACAGATCTTCCGGCAGGTGGTAGATTATGACGGTGAAACTTCATGGAGCGCGTTCACGTAACGGGCCCATGTGAACTAGATTGCTCAAGGAATCATGTCGAAGAAGAATAAGGAACCGGCTAACACAGAAGCTAACGAGGCAAAGGATAAGGCGCCGAAAGAACGCCAGTCCTTTAGCGAGTGGGCGTTGGGATGGGCCAAATCCATCATCATTGCGTTTGTGATTTGGTTCTTTCTGCAGGCGTTTCTGTTGAAGTCATTCATGATCATATCGGACTCTCTCGAGCCTACTTTGCATGTTGGTGACGCGCTTTTTATCAACAAGGCACTGTACGGAGCCAGGGTACCGTTTACCGACATCCGAACGCCCGCAATACGTGATCCTCGCCACGGTGATCTCGTTGTCTTCGAGGGCATTGAGGAACCGCCGTTGACGATCGTGAAACGCATCATCGGTACCCAGGGAGACACTCTTCAGATGAGGCATGATTCATTGTTTCGAAACGGTGAATATGTGCCTGAACCGTATGTGCGCCATGTGGACCCGACAGCCCGCATGGATCGAGCGCAACAACTCCGTTCGCGCAACTGGCAGCTGCCACACTTGGTTGATACCGTAGACAAAGAGAGCTACATGCCGGACCTCAGGGACTGGGGGCCCTTTGTGGTGCCGGAAGGCCATGTGTTCGGTATGGGTGACAACCGTGATGCCTCGTACGATGGCCGTCATTGGGGTTTCCTCCCGCGGCAGAACATCCAGGGGCACCCAATGTTTATCTACTACAGCTACGACCCCAATCACTGGCGGCCATTTCCGTTTGTGACTGCTATTAGATGGAGCAGGCTGCTGCACCGTCCACGCTGATCTGAACTTCAGGTTGGTGGCAGCTGAAAGGCCTTGTTTTGCTCTGGTGTGCTACACGCGTCGCGTGATCGGTACCGACAGCGTAGCTACAACGATCTTCCAGGCGTAGTCCAAGCCCAGAACCATGAACGCGAAACACTCATAGGATTGCCGCTGTTGGCGATCCAAACGTATCTCCACGCGTGCATCGTTCTGCAACGCGCGCATCAGCGCGCTTCTTTCCGTCCGTGTCAACGCTGGTGGCGCCAGGCAGGCCGTTAGAAGCGCAAGTGTGGAGAATGTCGACCGAAGCAATCGCGGCACTGTATCGATTCCATTTATCAGATACACCGAAAACTAGTCTCGCATGGGAAAAACCAAAATGGGGCAAAGCGCCCAGGGTGAACGTGGGATTCGTGGCTCGGGGGCAGGTCTCCCCTTCGGCGGTTCAGATAACGAGACTGATTAGAATGCCGATGATGAGAAACACTACCGCGACGACGACGAGCACGGTCAGCAGTATGCCGAGCGCTGCCTTCAGGCCAATCTTGCTGAAGAACTCGAGAATCCCGATACGGAGAATCGACTTCAGCCACCCCAAAAGTAGTTCCATCATTCGTCGGCGCTCGATGCGGTAGAGTTGTCTACATTACGAGCAGTCAAGTAGCGAGGTTTCGGCCTCGAATGCAACTAGGCTGTACGGGGGAGGGATTTAGGGTTGGCAGAGAGAGTGAAGAGAATCTGCTATTTCGTGTCACCTCATGGTTTTGGCCATGCTACGCGTGCCGCAGCAGTTATCTGTGCCCTCCAAAAAGCAGAACCAAACCTCGAAGTAATAGTCATCACTACTGTACCAAGAAAGCTGTTCGACCAGTCTGTAGTGCGGCCGGTTTCTTACTTCAGATATATGTCGGACGTAGGCTTGGTGCAGTCGACACCGCTCGAGGAAGACCTGCCAGCAACGATGCGATTGCTGGACGAAATGCTGCCGTTTGAGACCGGCATGGTACGCGATCTCGTCGAGCGGTTGTCGGCTTGGGATTGTGAACTGATTGTGTGTGACATTGCGCCACTGGGTATCGCTGTCGCGCGCGAGGCAGGGGTGCCGTCCCTGCTGATCGAGAACTTCACCTGGGATTGGATCTACAACGAATATGTTCAGGAAGTACCTGATATCGTGCGACACGTAGAGTACCTAGAAACTCTCTTTGATAAGGCCGACTTTCGAATACGTGCCCAGCCGGTGTGTGGAAATCGTGTATGCGACCTGATTGTGAAGCCAATCTTCCGGTCACCAAGACGCTCAGCTCCGCAGGTGCGTGAGAAGCTCGGGATAACCAATAGTGCGAAGTTGGTTTTGGTGACAATGGGTGGAACTCCGGCCGGGTGGTCACCGCACGGTGAGTTGCATAGTCGCTCTGATGTAAAGTTTGTCGTGCCGTCGTCAGACGGTCCGTTCGGTATCACCGGTAGTGTCGTTCGGGTACCGGTACTCGGTGACCTCTTTCACCCGGACCTGGTCGGTGCCGCCGACGCCGTGATAACAAAGCTCGGCTACAGCACCGTGGCCGAAGCGCTTGGTGTTGGTGTGCCGGTCGGGTACATCACAAGGCCCCGATTCAGAGAGTCCGCCGTTCTGGAACAGTTCATCCGGGAACAGGTACCGACAATTGAGATCGGCGCTGAATCTTTCGATAGCCAAAATTGGGCAAATCAACTCTCCGAGCTACTTCGCCGCCCGCGTGGGCAGGCGGCTCTGCACAACGGCGCAGGCGAGGCTGCAGGTTTTATTCTCGAGAAGATCTCTTCTAGTTGATGTAGCTTCAATGCCGAACGGTGTTGGTGCGTAATTGATAGTGGGGCAGGCATCATGTGACGAACTCTGATGCCCGTTATTCGTTTCGGTACACAACTCAATCCAAACGAACTCAGGAGGGTGAGGAACGTATGGCTTTGAACAAGAGACGCCTCAGGCTGACCTTGGCGACAGGCTTCCTTTTGCTGCTGCCAGGCATCCTGAACGGTCAGGACGCGGACTATCGCACGTTTGACCAGATGACGGACGCGCTCAGACGTGCCGTTCGTAACCACTCGGATATCTCTGCCATGACTTCTGTGGCACAGACGCTCGAAGGTAGGGATATCTGGGTGGTCGAAATCGCAAGCCGGTCTGGCACGCCGCTGAGTGAGCGACCCGGATTACTGATCGTAGCTAACCTCGAGGGCAACAACCTCGTTGGCAGCGAGATAGCGGTGCACACCGTGGAGTACCTGCTAGACAACTACACTTCCAATCCCGAGGTGAAGGAGCGTCTGGACAACCACGTCGTTTACGTCTTTCCGCGACTCAATCCGGACGCGGCTGAACTCATGTTCGCCGGTGTGCTGTCGGGTCGCCGAACCAACACACGTCCGTACGACGACGACAACGATGCCCGCAATGACGAAGACGGTCCGGAAGACCTGAACGGCGATGGTTTGATAACGCTGATGCGAGTGGCCGATCCCACGGGATGGTACATGATTCACCCAGACGAACCCCGTCTCATGAAAGAAGCCGAAGCACACGAGGGTGAAGCGGGTGCATACAAGATTTATTGGGAGGGCACCGACAACGACGGTGATGGCTTCTACAACGAAGATGGTCCTGGTGGTGTGGACCTCAATCGCAACTTCCAGCACGAATATCCACACAATGAGCCGGACGCAGGACCGCACATGATTAGCGAGCTCGAGTCTCGGGCGCTCATGGATTTCGTGATCTCACACCGCAACATCGCGATGGTGCTCACCTACGGGGAGACGGACAACCTCGTCTCAGCGCCGACCTCGAGTGGCGCACTGGCGACGCAATCCGGCGTGTCGCTCTTCGACTATGCCGATGCTAGTTACGCTGCTGCCGATACTGTCGGGACCTTCCCGATATCGCTTCCCGGCCGCCAGTTCGGATTCGGAATGGGTGGGTACTTCCGGCGAGGTGCCGCACCTGCACAGCGACCGCTGGAGGGCCGCCAACCCAACAAAACCGTGCACGGATCCGACCTCGAGTACTTCAAGGCCATTGGTGAAGAGTATCGAGAAATCACGGGCATCGAGAAGGTGGCCGCGACGCGTGCTGCTAACGGTGCGTTCTTCGAATACGCGTACTTCCAATTCGGTGTCCCGGCTTTTTCGACGCCGGGGTGGGGCTTGCCCCAGGGTGGCGGAGAAACACAGGAGGGTGAGGTAGACGCACCACGAGCCGAGAGGCCTAGACCGACTGGCGGTCCGCCGGCGATGAGAGCGCGACCTGGTGCCGCCTCCGGAGGAGGCGCGGGTTCGGGCGACGGCGCCGATCTGGAAATTCTTCGATGGATGGATGATGAGGGGATTGACGGATTCGTCGACTGGACCGAGTTCCAGCATCCGACGCTGGGTACTGTGGAGATCGGTGGCTTCAAGCCGTACACATTCAGCAACCCTCCAGCCGCAGCTCTACAGGACCTGGGTGAATCCCATGCCCGGTTTGTTGTATATCTGACCTCTCTGTTTGCGAGTGTGAGTATTGCCGACATCGAGGTTTCCAACCACGGCGGTGGCGTATTTGAGATCAAAGCGGAGATAGAGAACTCCGGCTACCTGCCGACGGCAATGAGACAGGGGGTCACGGCTAGATCAGTGGCGCCGACGATGGTCCAGCTCGACGTGCCACCGGAGGATGTGCTCACCGGTGCAGCCAAGACGAGCTTTTTCCAGGCGCTCGACGGATCCGGTTCTCGCGAGACCTACGTGTGGGTGATAAGAGGGAGGCAGGGGTCGAACGTCACCCTCAACGTCAGATCACAGAAGAGCGGATCAGACACAGCAACCATCACACTCCGGTGAGGCTCATCATGACGACAACGGGAAACAGGTTTCGCAAGGCCGCGTTGGGTCCCATGGCGATGTCGCTGATGGTCCTTTCGCTGCTGCTTTGTTCGGCGTCGGTTATTCGCGCTCAAGAGGGATCTGACCCTCAGCACAGGGTGCACATCGACTTCAACCGCTGGCATGACTACGACGAGATCAAGGCGGATCTGCTGAGACTCGAGGATGCGTATCCCCGCTTCCTGACCTACGAATCGATTGGCACGAGTCAGGGCGGTCGCGACATGATGCTCATGACGATCAACAACCCGGAAACGGGGCCGGAAATGAGCAAGGCGGCGATGTTCATCGACGCCAACATGCACGGTAACGAGATACAAGGTGGTGAAGTCTGCCTCTACACCATCTGGTATCTGATGGAGAATTACGGACGAATCGACAAGGTCACACAGCTCGTCGACGAACGCGTGTTTTACATCATGCCGACCGTGAACCCCGACGGACGCGACCATTTCATGGATGGAACGGGCTCGGGCGCTCGTACAGGACATGTGCCTGTCGACAACGACAACGACGGCTTGTTTGACGAAGATGGCCCTAACGATCTGAACGGCAACGGCACGATCGAGCAAATCCGCAAGTACGTGCCGGGCGAAGGCAACCTCAGAATCAGTCACCTCGACCCTCGCATTTTGGAACCGGTGCCACAGGGGGAGCACGGTGACTGGGTCATTCTCGGACAAGAAGGGTTTGACGACGACGGTGACGGCAGAGTAAACGAGGATCCGGTGGGCGGATACGATCCTAATCGCAACTGGGGCTCTGATTGGCAACCGGACTACATCCAGGGCGGCGCCATGGACTACCCGTTCCAGATTCCAGAGGCGCGGGCAGAGAACGACTTCCTAATGGCCCACCCGAACATCGCCGGCGTACAATCGTATCACAACAGTGGTGGCATGATTCTCCGGGGACCCGGAGCCAACTGGTATGGCGAATACCCTGCAACAGACCTCGTGGCATACGATGAACTCGGCCGGAATGGGGCGAGGATGCTGCCGTACTACAGGTATATCGTGTTGTGGGACAGCCTTTACACCGTGCACGGTGGATTCATCGACTGGACTAACGACGGACTCGGTATCATCTCCTTCTCGAATGAGCTTTGGGCGAGAGGCCAGTATTTCAACAGCCCCGACTTGCAGCGGCAGCAGGAAGATCCCGAAAGCCCGATCAGCAGACAAAGGGCCAGTTATTTCTTCGACGATCACCTGGAGTTCGGAGACCAGTATATCGAATGGGCTGAATATGAACACCCGCAGTTTGGCACAGTCGAGCTTGGAGGATGGAAGAAGACCTACGGTCGGGTGCCGCCGAGATTCATGAACGAGGAGCTGTGTCATCGAAACATGGCGTTCACGCTCTACCAAGCGGACGAATTGCCGCTTATGGAGATGGGAGATGCGGCTGTCGAGAGGATCGGCGGCAATGTCTACAAGGTGCGCCTCGATCTCACCAACCCGAAGGTCGCGCCGACCATCACCGCACGGGCAGCCGGAAACAACGTGGTGCCTCCCGATTTACTGACGGTAGAGGGTGCAGATGTGATCTCGGCTGGCTGGGTCGCCAACAAATTCATGCCGGGCCCGAGCACCATGATCGATCAGAACGACCTCTCCAGGATTCTGATCCGGAACGGTCATCCCGGAAGGACTACACGTACAATCGAGTATCTACTCCGCGGGTCGGGAACGACTACGATCCGCTACACAAGCGTGAAGGGTGGGACCGTTGAGACAAGGGTGGTGTTGAGGTAGAAGGGGGGGAGCAGGGAGCAGGGAGCGGCGGGGTGCTGTGATCTCCGCTCCCCGCTCCCGGCTCCCCTTAGCTCCCTAGCACATATCGTCCCAAGCGACTTTGAACCGGTGACCGCACTCGGGGCATATGAGATGGTCGGGATGCCCCGAAAGCCGGATTCGGGAGCTCGAGAGCGGGCACACCGCGTACGTATCTCCGACATCCTCCGGTTTTCCCCGAACTGGATTGGGTTCGGCCTCTGATCGAACCACCACACTGAAGCATTCCGGTCTGTGGCGTCGGATTCGCAGGTGATGTCGCGGAATCACCACCAGCCTATCGGTGATGTCCAATACTACCTCAGTGGATGCGGTGTCATCCACAACCGGATACCATGCCCCTCGTCTCAGACTGTAGGCTCCGGGGGGCTCTACCCGTGCCCAACCGACGGTATCAGTCATCAGAATTGTCCTCCAGCTATTCTCTCTCCACATCTGGGTGGAATAACGGTTTTCGGCGGTTATGAATATCCACCAAACGGCCTCAGGTTGCTGTGATTCCTACCTATTCTATTCGGAGACGAGCATCACATCCTTGAGCGTGTCGCGCTGATTCGGCTTGGGATTTCCTTGTTTATGCGGCACATTATACGATTCGTAGGTGGTTTCGAATAGACCCGATAGTGTCATAAACGCTTACGCCACATTGGGTTGCGCGGTTAACGACTACTGATTTTGTGGGTGGTTATCCGAAATGACGGTTTCAGTGGTACGACTGGCTGCGACGCTCTCCGCCGGACGATCATCTGTAACTGAGGATGAACATCGATTTCAAGAGATGCAGAGGAACTGAGAGAATGAAGAGTGCAAAACGCCGAGCAAACACCTTGCCGCTTGCAGTTATGGTGACAACCACCTGGGTGTTGCCGCTCACGGCGCAGGTCCAGGAACACCGACTGTCGACTCCGGTAGCGGCTTACAGTGAGTCATTCGCCACCGTTGCAGGACTCCTCGAACTGCCGGATGGCAGAGCCCTCGTGGCTGATGGCCTTGGGCAAGTGTTGGTGGCATTGGATATGGAAGCTGGAACTGCAGACACCATCGGACGTACCGGCGGTGGACCGGAAGAGTACCGGCAGCCTGATGGGATCTTTCCCCTACCCGGCGATTCGATCCTGCTGGTGGACCTCGGCAACGGACGCTTGACGGCGCTTGGCCCCGATTTTGGATTCGGCCAGACGTGGCCAATAGCACAAGGAGGGATGGGACCGCGCGGAGGTTCAATGACCATGCGACTGCCGCGGGCCGTCGACGACCAGGGCAGAATATACCTCCAGGGCCGCATGCCCATGGGGCCCGGCCGCCCAATGCCGGATTCCGCATACATCTTGCGATGGGACAGGGCAACAGATGTGGTCGACACTTTGGGCATGGTGAAGGAGCAGGATCGTACTATGACCACGTCGGGAGGGCCCAACAACCAGAACGTCTCGATCAGCCCCGTACCGATGAGTCCGCAAGACGCGTGGACCGCTGCGCCCGACGGGCGAGTCGCGGTCGTCAGGTCATCAGGCTACTACGTAGAGTGGGTCAACGCTGACGGCAGGGTGGTTACTGGTCCGCCGAATGAGTTCCGTTCCTCGCGAGTAAGGCGCGCGGACAAGGTCGCGTACATAGAGCGGATGCAGCGGAATTCGCTCGGTGTGGAGGTGATGAACGTCAACGGCAACATTACGACGGCGTTTCGGCGCGGCACCCGAGGGGGGGAACAGGACGAGCCAAACATTGACGGTATGGATTGGCCCGACGCACTACCGGCGTTTCAGGCGAGTGGGGTGTACGTTGCCAGGAATGGCGAGATGTGGGTAGAGCGTTATCTGCCCGCCGAGGAAGCGCCTGCATACGACGTGTTCGATGGTACCGGGACGCTCGTTCGGCGAGTGATTCTACCGGAAATGCGATCCGTTGTTGGGTTTGGAGAGGATGTGGTGTATCTAGCTCGATCGGACGAGTTCGACCTGCAGTGGCTAGAGAAGTATGAACTGAGGTGAGTACGTGTGCAGAGTGTAGAATCCAGAGTGCAGAACCGTGATTGAGGTTCTGCACTCTGCAATCACAAATCGTTGTTAATATCCCACCGCTCCGCCATCGATGTCGCGCGGGTCCGCGGCACCGATTCGTTCTCCTGTCTCGGGGTCAATCATTATGCAGTGGGTGACTCCTTGCCTCCCGCGCATCTGGATGTCGTGGCCCATCTGCCTGAGCAGCCTCTCGGTATCGACTGTAGTGCCACGGGTTTCGATCCGTATTTGGTCAGGTAGCCATTGATGGTGAATACGGGGCGAGGCCACTGCTTCTCTGATGCTCATGCCGAAATCGATGATGTTCAGGGTTACTTGAAGTACGCTGTTAATTATCGTGCGCCCACCCGGGCTCCCGATCACGGCCACCAACTGGCCGTCCTTTGCTAGAATCGACGGCGTCATACTGGAGAGCATTCTCTGCTCGGGCCGAGCAAGGTTGGCCTCTGTTCCAATCAGACCTCGATCGCTCGTGAGCCCCGGCCCTGCATTGAAGTCTCCCATTTCGTTGTTTAGCAGGAAGCCTGCGCCCGGTACGACGATACCGGAGCCGTAGCCGTACTCTAGGGTATAGGTGACCGAAACGGCCATTCCGTCGGAGTCAACCACTGAGAAGTGAGTGGTCTCTGGGCTTTCGTAAGGCAAACTGATGTCTTCCGGAGCCGACGGCGTGGCACGGTGTTCGTCGATCGTTCCTCGTAACTCGGCAGCGTATTCTTTGCTCGTGAGTCGGTTCACTGGAACACTTGCGAAGTCGGGGTCGGCCAAGAACCTCGCTCTGTCACGATATGCCCGGCGCATTGTCTCAGCGAGATGGTGGATGTATGCAGCAGAGTTGTGGCCCATCGCTGCGATGTCGTATGCCTCAAGGATGTTGAGCATCTCTACCAAGATGGTGCCACCGCTACTCGGCGGGGGCATGCTGATAATGTCGTACCCACGATAGGTACCCTGGATAGGTGTGCGTTCTCTCGGTTCGTACCTGGCCAGGTCCTCTTCGGTAATCAGTCCTCCTCCCCGTTCCATCTCTTCGGCGAGTAGTCTTGCAGTCTCGCCCTTGTAGAAACCGTCTCTCCCTTCCCGCATGATCCGCTCGAGGGTCTGTGCACGATCCGGTTGTCTAAAGACTTCGCCGGCCTGGTAAGGTTGCCCATTCTTGGAATACGCCTCCATACTGGCTGGGTACCGTTCAAACCGCCGCAGTGCTCCTTCTAGCGAACGGGCGAGGCCGGGCATGAGGATGAATCCGTCGCGTGCGAGGGTGACGGCAGGTTCGACTAGGCGGGGCCAATGCAGGCGCCCGTACTTCTCATGAGCCATAGCGAATCCCGCGACTGTGCCGGGAACTCCAACCGATAGATGGCTCATGTGGTGGATCTGCGATGAGTACTCGCCGTTCTCATCCAGAAACATCTCGGGGAATGCAGCCAATGGCGCCTTCTCTCTGAAATCGAGCGAAGTGACGTTGCCATCGGGGAAACGGATCACGAAGAACCCACCGCCTCCGATGTTCCCGGCAGTTGGGTGTGTAACTGCGAGGGCGAATCCGGTGGCGATTGCGGCATCTATTGCGTTTCCTCCCGCTTTCAGGACCCCAACCCCGACTTCGCTTGCCAACGTCTTGGCAGAGACAACCATCCCGCTCGGAGCAATTACCGTCGACTGAGGGGCGGTTGCGGTGATCCCGCCTGTGGTTGGAGCGATGCCCTCTCGCCACGCGCCCTGCACTGGGCCGGATCCGATGAGGAAGATTGGTACGAAGACAGGCGCCAGACTGAAGAGCTTGCGCCACTTGTTCGGTGCGTTTTTTGCTATCATGGTCTTGGACTCGGTGGGTGAATGCTTGGTGAAAGTAATGACATGCCTCAGAGCAGGTAAGACCACTGAGTCACTTGACGCCGCTATTCGCGGGTCTTAGTTATGAAGAATGATGCAGGGTATTGGGGAATGACAGACATGCGAAATCGTCGACGAATGGTGCGCAGGCAATGCTCGGACCGAAGGTCTGGAAGCATTCGGTGTGGCGATAGAAGGATGGCAAACGTCACGGTCGCGGCAGAACGTCGTTGTGGGACGGACAGACGTTTCGGTGAACGCAGGACTATCGACGAGCGGAGGTCTGGCGTCGACAGGAGGCGCAAGGCCAACTAATCTCCGCGCGGAAGTCCCTCTCTGTCTCGCTGCCGCGCCAACACCCTTTCCATGAAATCCACACGCTCGACGACCTCACCCATTTCCGCTCGCATTTGGTCCATTTCGTCCAACAGCATCTCGATGCGTTCGTCCGACAGTTGATGTGGCGAGTGTTCCGAGTCGGTTTCACCCCAATTCACCAGACGTCGACCGTCAGCGTCTCTGAACGAACCGCTGGCGACCATGATCACATCGTAGAGATACCAAATACCAAACCCGCCCACGGTGAAGAGCTGACAGAGTCCTGAACCGATCTTTCCCACGTAAAATCTGTGGCACCCAAAAACCCCGAGTACTCCCGCGAGCGCTAGGGCGACACCTCGCGACCTGTCTGAAATCTCAAGCGACCCCATGCTGGTTCCTCATTCTGTGCTGTTGAACTTTCAGAATATTGGTTTCGGGCTTCTACCGCCAGGCGGCGATTACGCGTGTCGAGTTCGAGCTTTACCTGTCGAGCATCTCGCCGCGCTGCGATCCGGGTACGAGATTGCCACCATGAGCACGAGCATACGCAAGAAAAAGGAAAGCGCTCATCGAGTAGCTACGTACACCGCCCTCAACGCGATTCGAGCGAAGGAAGGCGTTGTTGACGGTGCTCCCCAATGCTGTTCCGCGGCCGCGGAAGCTCATCCAGTACCTGCGCGAGTGCTCGATATCACGCTGTACTCCCGGGTGACGGCGGCGACTCAACTGAAGTGCTGTCTGTGGATCGATTCGAGCCAGTTCGGCAACCATCTGCCGGTTCGCAAATCGATATGCGGAATACTGTGCGAGCGGATCGTTTGAGTGGGCTGCCGCAAGGTACCCCCAGAAGTTTGCCTCAGATTCCCTGGCTACGCCCCGTTGGTGCGTCATCTCGTGAGCCAGAGTCTTTGGGTAGTCTATAGCAGGTATACCGGCACGAACGTTTCCTTCTCCTGTAAACGGGAAATAGTAGCCCGCGATGCCAAGCCATTCGTAAAGCCGGGTGAAAAGCGGAGTCTTGACGCCGCCGAACCAGTTAGGATAGACCGCCAGACCTAGTTCAGCCCTGGCGTGCTCCCATCCCGCTTGTAGAGAGCGTTCTAGCGAATCGAGGTCTTCCGGCAGAGAAGTCGGCCTACCTATGTCAGTGTTTCCATGCACTGCGAGGTATGCGGCGTTCGTGGCTACCGCCGTTTCCACCACTAGTTCGGCGAGTTCTTCCCTTCCAACATCCCCTAGCGAGCGCCAGCCGAGCCGTTCCGGAAGCGGCGGCAAGGCGTAGTTGAATCCCCATAAGACGTAGAATAGACCTACAATGACACCGACGTCCCTAGCCAGCCGAAGTGCCCCTACCGCAAGGGCGTTCTTGATGTGGCGCTGGCGACGGATTACATCCCGAACGGCTATTGCGGCTTCAGTCGCATACAAGAGCAATACCAACACTACGAGTAGTTCACCGAGGGCAAACGGCAAGACGCCCGTGACGGTCGAGAGTACAATCGAAAAGAACGGAGCCACCGCATTCCCATAAATCGACTCGGCGAATCGTGGAAGCAAACTCAGGAACAAGAACGCCAGATAGCTCGCCGGTGCGATGGCAAACAAGATCAGGCGACGCCGGAGCCTAAGAGGCCGGTTACATGGAAAACTGTTGTCAGGGATATCCTTCATTCTCGATAAGTGCAGGAAAACGGATCTAGCTGC
>CAYTDU010000050.1:0-15065 GCA_964436395.1 uncultured Gemmatimonadaceae bacterium
GTGCACCCAACGGGCTCCGCGACGGAAAGAACCGTCGCGCGAAAATCTCATCGACGACAGCGATCAGTCTGTTTCCCGACGCGTCCTCCTCGGAGATCCCTCGTCCGTCCAGGATTGGAATCCCCATGATCTGGAAGAAATCGGGACCGACGGGATGCGCCCTGAGATTAACGGGCTCGTCGTCTCGAGCCATACCGCCCAGGACGACCTCCGGGTGCCACCACCCTCCGTACATCGGTGGGTCGGGTGTCCAACTTGCCGATACCACACCAGGAACGGCGTTCACACGACGGACGACGTCAACGAGGAATCCAGTGTATTCCTCGGCGGTCTCGTGCCTATCCGGAATCTGGATCGGCATCACCAGAAGCCCTTCGGTTTGCACACCGGGATGAACGTCCTGCAGGCGCCAAAAGTTGTTGGCGAGCAGGCCCGCACCCACGAGGAGGTAGGTCGTTAGCGCAACCTGTGCGCCGATCAGGATGCCGCGGAGACGCGTGGCTCTCGCACCGTCACTTGCACGAGTCCCGGAATGCAGTGGGAATGCAGGCGTCGTCCTGTCCCCGAGAACCAGAGGGACCACCCCGCAGAGCAGACCGCTCAGCAGCGCAAGGATGCATGCGAACACGACCGTGCTCAGATCCAACGAAACGGAATCCAGGCGGGGAAAACCGGCTGGCGCGAGCAGCCGGAATGCCTGCACACCGCCAGCAGCCAGCAAAGTGCCGAGGACGCTGCCGATCAGGCTAGTCAGTATCGCCTCTGTCACGAGTTGTCGACCTATCCGGCCGCGGCCGGCGCCGAGTGCCGAGCGAACGGCTATTTCCTGGCGTCGGTCGAGTGCTCGTGCGAGATACATACCGGACAGACTGGCGATGGCTAAGAACAGCAGGAGGCACGCAGCGCCGAACAGGAGCCATATGCTGCTGCGGTAGCCGAGGACTACGTGATCGAGAAGCGGCACCGCACCGATGCTACGGCCTTCATAGTATCTCCCGCCGTAGTATTGCGGGTACGTCGCCGCGAGCGTGGCGGCAATCGTCTCCACTTCGGCGTTTGCGTCCTCCACCTCGTAGTCGTCGGCGAGACGGGCAGCGGTCCAGTGGGTCCAGTTCGTGAACATGTATTCTTCTTCCCACCACGTTCCCGTCATTCGCTCTGGTACCCATATGTTGGCGGGAGAAGTGAAGCCGCGGGGCATAACTCCGACAATGGTCACAGAAGGTGTGTCTTCTGCGTAGCGTCCAGCCGTGGCGATTGCGGTACCGACTATGTCCGGATCGGCTCCGAATTGCTGCTGCCAAATGCCAAAACTCAAAATCACAGTGGGCGCACCGGTGTTATCAAAGTCCTCTTCGACAAACGCCCGTCCAAGAAACGGGTGTATTCCGAAAACGTCGAAGTAGTCTTTGGTGATTGCGGCGGCGGAATACAACCCCGGTTCCTGCCCTACGCGAAGACTGATTTCTGTGTATCGATAGGCTGCGTACGACTCGAGTGTCTTGGCGTTGGCGTGCAGCTCTCGGAATTCTGGGGTCGTGAAATCACCTGGGGTGCCACCATGGCGTGTGGTTCCGATGTGGACCAGCCGCTTAGACTCCGGAAAAGGGAGTGGGTTGAGCAATACGCTGTCGACAACGCTGAACAACGCAGAGCAGGCTCCAATCCCGAGTGCGAGAATCAGTACAACGAGCCCGGAAAAACCGGGATGCTTCAAACATGATCGCAAGCTCAGCCGCAGGTCCTGGCGCGCGCCGTCGAGGTAGCGGTGCCGGCTGGTTGTGAGAGTGTGCCTCGCCGCTGCCCGCACCAATGATGAACGTGTCTTCATGTACGACCCGAATCGCGCCATCACCTCTCGACGTGCGTCTTCCTCGCTCTTCCCTTGCGACACGAGACGCTCTACCAGGCTCTCAATGTGGAAACGCAGCTCGTCGTCGACTTGCTCGCTGGCGTGGCCTTTGTTAAAGGTGATACGGAGCAAACGCCGCCACCTCTGCCCGTCGCTCATCGTGACGTCTCCCAACCAATTCCCAGGATCTTGCTGACGGTTTCGGTGTGCCGCGTCCACTCCTGCTGTGCGCGCTTGAGCTCGGTTTTGCCTGTAGCGGTCAACGCGTAAAACTTCGCCTTGCGGTTCTTGTCGGAGATGCGCCATTCAGCTTTGAGAAAGCCGTCGCTTTCGAGCCTGTGCAGGGCACGGCAGAGCGCACCATCCTCCACGCGCATAGATCCATCGGAACCTGCCTCGATTGCGTCAATGATTCCGAGACCGTGGCATGGCCCCGAGGTGCTCAGAGTGTGCAATATGATGAGATCGAGGTTGCCGTACATGGCGCTGGCGGTCTTGCGTGGCATGCGGTCCTCCGAATGCGGTTGCAGGTACTACCTGTTCATCTGAACTGGTCAGACAAGGTCCACTACGGGAAGTGATGCTGGTGAGTTTCACAGCCCGGATTCGGTGACACCGTGGTAACAGGCCTTGGGCGCCTCGAGGATGGAGATGCAGGCTAGCCGGCGAACACCAGCTCGAACACTTGGAACTCTTCGCGCATCTAAGTCGTATAGATGGGAGTCCCATATATGGAGATCACGGCTATGCTGAACGCGGAATTGAAGAAGGGCAGCGCGGAACTGCTGATTCTTTCCCTGGTCAAGGATCAACCAATTCACGGTTACGAATTGGCAAAGAAGATAGAGCAGCAGACCGAAGGTGTGCTGTCATTTTATCCGGCATCTCTTTATCCGACGCTGTATCGCATGGAGAAGCGCGGCTGGCTGAAGGCGGCCTGGACGGAAAACCCCGGTCAACGGCGCAGGCGATACTACCGGTTGACCGAGGCCGGACAAAAAATCCTCGCGGAACAGCGTTCCACCTGGATGAAGTTCGTCGGGGCGGTGAACCGCGTCGCGGGAGTGAGCCATGCCTGATTTCGAGCACCATGTCCGCGAGCATCTGGGTCCGATCGAATTGGCGCCCGAGCGAGAGGCCGAAGTCGTGGAGGAGATCGCCGAGCACATGCGAACCGCGTTTGAGGAGGCACGCGGGCGCGGCGTGCCCGAGCAAGAGGCGCTCGAGTTCGCGGAGTCACCTTTTGTGCCATGGAGCCGCCTCAGGCGAGACATAGCAAAAGCCGAACGCACGGCGAACGGAACTGGCCCCGACGTAGAACCGAAACGCGCGAAGAACACCGCACGGATCAGGAATGTGGTTGCTAACGTCTGGCAGGACATCCGTTTCAGTCTCCGTACCTTTGGGAAGCGTCCGCTGTTTGCTTTGGTGGCTATCGGCACGCTCGGCTTGGGCATCAGTGCCACAACCACGATGTTTTCCGTGGTGGATGGGGTTCTGCTTCGTCCACCCCCGTTTCGTGAACCGTCGGAATTGGTAACCGCGTGGAAGACCTGGGCCGGAAGAGACTGGTCCGGTGGGTTGTTTTGGCGTGAGTTCATCGAGTTACGCGACAATGGCAGCTCATTTCAATCGGTGGCGGTCCACCGGCCGGAGGGACTGGTCCTTTCCGGTTCGGGAGAACCCGCAAGCCTCGTCGCGGGTGTCGCAAGCGCATCCCTCTTCCCAATGCTCGGCGTGCGCCCGCAATTGGGCCGTCTGTTCCATGCTGGAGAGGATGGACTCGATGCCAAGCCTGTGGTGGTGCTGAGCGGAGAATTGTGGAACGCCAAGTTTGGATCGGATTCCCTCGTCATCGGGCGGACGATCGACCTCGATGATGTTCCGTACGAGGTCATCGGTGTCTTGCCCGCGGGTTTCCGGCTTCGCGGCCGGCCCGATGGGAGCATCCTTCACGAGCTCGACACCGGAGTGGATACCGGCGAAAGAGGACTTTGGCTGCCCATGGGCTTCAACGGCGACGATGTTCGTTCGTGGAGCATGAATCTGGAGTTGATCGCGCGCCTGAGGCCGGGGGTATCGCTCGCACAAGCTCGTGCCGAAGTAGACGCCGTGCTCCGACGGGGGGTGGAGCAATCCGAATTCGGCGTGAGGTTGGAGTCTCTGAAGGATGACGAAACCGCTGAGCTACGAATGCCGTTGCTTCTGCTATTGGGAGCTGCCGGCGTGCTATCACTCGTCGCCTGCGCGAACGTGGCCAATCTGTTGGTGAGTGAAGCGATCGGACGGCAACGGGAAATGAAAACCCGCGCTGCGCTGGGAGCGTCCCGTTTCAGAATAGCCCGTCTATTGTTGACGGAATCCGTCCTGCTTGGCCTTGGGGGCGGGGTGCTTGGATTGGCCTTTGCGATCTTGGGTGTCAAGGCAGCGATATCGTTCGGGCCTTACCTACCCGGCCTCGAGAGTGTTCACGTCGACTACCGAGTCCTGCTCTTCGCAATGGGGTTGGGAATCGCCACCGGATTGGTCTTCGGACTCGCTCCGATCGTGAACAACGCCCGTGTGTCCGCCTTGCCGTCGGATCCCACTTTCGTTCGGAAGGGAGGGCACCGATTCCAGCGTCGAGTCATAGGGCTCGTGTTTGCATTGACGACGGTTCTTCTGGTTGCGGGAGGCCTCCTGACCCGGAGTTTCTCGAATCTCGTCCAGATCGACACGGGATTCGACGCGCAAAACGTCGCAACGGTCAGGTTGCCGCGCCTTCCGGAACGCTACTCTGAATTGGGACCGCGAAACGTTTTCCTTGCTCGGGTGGTCGCAGAGATTGAGGCCATTCCTGGTGTGATTCAGGCCAGTGGAGGAGACAATCTGCCATTCCCCGGAGCGCCGTCGGGTCACTGGATCACACTGGTGGACAGAGAGGACAGCCTCCAGACGCCACTACGCAGAGTGATGGCGCATTATCACAATGTGATGGGTATTCCGTTGCTTGCAGGCCGGGGATTTCGAGAATCGGACGTGGAGGGCAACACTCCGGTGGCGTTAGTGAGCGAAGAGGCTGCCGGCCACTTGTGGCCGGACCAGCCGGCCGTCGGCGCCACCATTCATCATTTCGCATACGGCGACATGACGATCATAGGGGTTGTGGGTGATGTGCTGGAGGGTTGGTTGGGAACGGAAACCAGGCCCATGACATATTTGCCGCTCGCGCAAACCAGTCAAAATGAGGTCACTCTGATCGCCAGGACGATGGAAGACCCTGCCCCGATCGTTCCCCTGTTGCGTGAAGCTGTTTGGGCTGTGGACCCGGATGTTGGAGTATCAGTAGAAACCACACTCGGCTCACTCTTAGCCGACTCCACTCTCGGTGAGCGATACCGGACCATCCTGGTGATGTTCTTCGGGATTTCCGCAACGCTGCTCGCAGCGGTTGGGATATTCGGAGTCACCGCTAGGAGTGTAACTCAGCGGGCGAGAGAGCTCGGAATACGTGCAGCACTCGGCGCAACAGGGCAGGGGCTCGTGGGCATGATCTTGCGGGGAAGTCTGACCACTGCCTTGATGGGAACGGCAGTCGGCCTTTTTGGTGCGCTTTGGGTGTCCCGGTTGCTCGCGGGCTTTCTCTTCGGAGTCCGACCGACGGACCCACTCACCTACATGACGGTCGCAACGCTGCTGCTTGGGGTGTGTTTGCTCGCTGCATACTTGCCGACTAGGAGTATAACGGCTATGGATCCTGTGGAGGTGCTGAAGGCGGAGTAGCTGCTCTGCCGTCTACACCGCGCTGGCCACGGCTCGGCCGACAACAACAGTAATGTTGTCCCTGCCACCACCGTCGAGAGCGGCATTCAGTAGTTGATCGCACGCGGCCCTAGCACTGTCGGCGCCTTTGAGGATCTTGGTGATCTCGTTGTCGGACACGTGCCTCGTCAGACCATCGCTACATAACAGCAGAGTGTCTCCCCACTGGAGATCTATCAGCCCCACCGCCGGCTTCAAGTCGCCGCCCACCGCACTTGCCAGCATGTTGCTGATGCTCGATCGGGACACCTGCTCCTCCGTCATCACGCCCTGGTCGATCATCATCTCGCCCATGGTCTGATCTTGAGTGATCTGCTTCAGGCGTCCTTTTCTCAGATAGTAGGCGCGACTGTCTCCCACGTGCACGTAGTAAACCCTGGGCCAAATCAGGGTTGCTATTGTCAGAGTGGTTGCCGGACCGCCCGAGCCTTTTGAGGAGAATTCTGAAATCAACCGTTCGTGAGCGTGCTCGACCGCAGCTTCGAGTTGCTCGATGAACTCATGCTCAGTATCGAGTTCGTAGCTATAAAAGCACCCCATGGTGCGGCTGATATACGTGATTAGGGCCTGAACTGCCATGCTACTGGCAATCTGGCCACCTCCAGTTGAGCCTACTCCATCCGCAACAACGAACAGATACGCTTTCGATCGCTGCACCTCGTCGAATGCGGCAACCCGCTCCAGGCTCGTGTGAAGGAGGTCTAGCGTCTTCTGGAGTGAGGCTACGAAGAACTGATCTTCATTGGTTTTTCGCACCTTCCCCAGGTGAGTGACGCCAAACGTGTCAATCCTGCCGCCCACGCCGGAAGGTCCGGACTGATTGGATGTGTTCATTTGTTCACAGTCGCTTTGGCGAGCCACAGAAATGCGTCTTCCACTCCATCGCCGGCCTTTGCGCTGGTGCCTATTGCGTGCAGGCCTGCGTCCAACAAGGCATTGTAATCACCCTGACCGAGGCGCCATTCGTCTACGAGATCCTTTTTGTTCAGGGCCACCAGGGACGGCACGGTTCCGATCGTACTCGTTACCGATTCCTTGATTTCGAAAATCTGATCAAACGTCTCGCGCCGGGTGCCGTCGACAACGTAGAAGATGCCGGCCGAACCTCTGAAATAGCTAGTCGGGATCTCTTCGTCTTGTTCACGTCCGGCAAGGTCCCACAATACGAGATTGACCGTTTCTCCATCGAGATCGACCTGCTTCCTGTCGATCTTCACGCCCACTGTCGAGTGGTACTTGTCCGTGAACATCGAGTGCACAAAGCGCTGCACCAGACTGGTCTTACCCGTACCGAATACACCCACCATGCAGATCTTCTTTTGAATCACTCTAGCTTCCTTCCACTCCTGTACCGTAGGTCACCGTCACCCTGAGCGATACGCTGCGGTTGAGGGCCGCCTTCTCTTCCGGATCGTCTGCTTCGATTGGGTCTGACGTACCTATGCCGAGTTCCGAAAGCGTGCTGCTCGGCACACCGCGAGACTCGAGCGCTCTCAAGACCATGGTCGCGCGGTTCTGACTCAGCACTCGGTTGGTTTCGTTCGATCCGGTTGTATCTGTCCGCCCGATCAATTCGAGTGAAGCTTGATACCCCTTTTCTCTACTCAGTGCCATCAAATCTAAGTAATGAGTGGCGATTTCAGCGATGAGATTTCGAGCAGGGGGCACAAGAACAGACGATCCCACGTTGAAGAGGATCCTCAATTCCTCTAGCTGGTTCGCGAGCGTCGACAAATCACCAGGAAGCCTGAGATTGGCGCGCGAAACATCGAAATGAGCTACCCCTGGAATCGTGTTGGCGAGAGATGCGGCATTCCGTGCCCAATCGTAGGTTGCATCCCCAGTAATGAGCAGAGTATCGCCAGACACCTGGAACTGAATAGTCTCGGGTGCATCGAGCATGAGCCTCGCTCTCGCAGCAACCAACGGTTCGTCAAAGGACAGGTAGGATTCCCACCGCGCTTCGATTCGTGAAGTGTCAACCCCGGCATCCGCCAGTAGCCGTGATGGGTCGGTGGCAATTGGATCACGGAGCCCGGCGATACTACCTCCTAAGAATCCACGATCCTCGTCTATCAGAACGAGTCCTGGCTCGTTCTCGAGCGCGTTCATGGCTCTGCCCCAGCGAATGGAAGACCTGATCCATAGTGCAAGAACCAGGACGACCATTGCGGCAACCACCACCCACGCTATCCGCGGTGCCGCACCTCGTGTGCTAGGCCGATCCGTGGTCAGTACTTTCTCGAGGCACTCCTCGAGCAAGGGCTTGGTTGCTTCGAACGGCTCGGCGTCGCCTTCGAATTCCGTGAGTGCAATTCCAAAGTGGAGATGAATCGTCTCCAGCGTCGCCTGAAGGCGTTCGACTAGTGCCGGCGGATGCTGCCCACTCACCACTGCTGCCAGGAGGGCCTTGGGGCCTTGTTCCACCAGTACTGTTTTGTCCCCTACGCTAAACGTTCTGAGGCCGCCGTCACCCTCGTCACCTGTCCCGAACGAGTCCTGAACGAAATCGCGGATCGCCGTGAGCATGCCTGAAATCAAGTCAGCGTCCTGGGTCTCGAGGTCCTCGGCCGTGACGTGAGCCAGCGGCAGACTCGTTTCCCGGTGGATGAGGAATACCTGCTCCACCCGGTAGACCAACGCATGCTTGATAACGATCTGCGCGTAGGGCACTCCGGTTCGCCACGCTTCGATGCGCCACTTGAGCCCCCTAATGGAGAGGCTGCTTTCAATCGCCCTATTGAGCGTGTTGACGAACCCGGCCATCGTCTCGGCTATCGCCTTGCGGATTGCCGGACCGAGTATGGGGAATATCGCGTGCGCTATCTGCTGTGGGTTTCGCTGGACCGATTCGCCGAATGCCTCCTGTAGAGTCGGTGCGAGAGAGCGGGCGAGTTGTCTGTCCTGTGTCGTGCGGAGAGCGACAGCATCCGGAAGGTGCTCGGCGAGCTCGTCGGGGGTAACGCCCAACTCGTCGAGACGCCGTTCCAACTCCGCCAGCCGCTTCCGCTCGCCTGAGAGCAGGAGCTCGCGCAGCTCACCATACTCTCGCGACAAGTCGTTCCCGGGCTCGCGGGCCGGCTTGGGCGGTTCCAATTGCGAATCGGGCGGTTTCGGTTCGTCCGACAAGATTCGAATTACTCCGTCCCTGCCTTGAGGTCCTCTGAGAGATGGAGCGCCATGTCGGAGAAGAGTTGAATCAGCGATGCAGTGTCGAGCTTCTCGCCACGGAGTTCCTGGACCGCTTGCCGCAACTCGGCCGAGAAGTCGTCGGAAATCTTCTGAGTCTGTTCGGCCACGGTTTGCGTGTGCTCGAGTATGGCCGTCCGCAGGTCTGCGTCGGCTTTGCTGGACGCGTCATCGAGTTTGGCCAACTGTTTGTCGAGGCTCTTGAACCCATCCTGAACCTCGGCGTTCAACGCCTTGAGATCGTCCGTACGTTTCGAGCGCTCTCCCTGGAGCTTCTTCGTCAGCGATTCCATTTGCTTCTTGAAGAAGTTCTCGAGGTCGGCTGAGCGCTTCGCGGTGTCGGAACGAAGTGCATCGACTTCCTTTTGGAATCGTGCCTCCAAGGCTGCGAGACGCTGATCGACCGCGCGCATCTGCCCGCCGAACAGAATGTCCCTGACTTTGTCCAGATTCTCCGGAGTCTCATCGTCTGGTATTTCAGGCGCTGCTGCGGGGGATGCTTTCTTTCGCTTGCTGTCTGATTTGGCCATGGCTCATACAGGGTGACGGGTGAAGTTACCGGACGAACGAGAGTCTCTTGCCGCCCGCTGCAGGTATGATAAAGTAGTTCTTCATATGTAGGATCGGCTAGCGGTTTGAGCTTCTTCAGTTCCTCCGGGCGACGATGAGATCCAACCTCAGTGTTGCATCGGTTCCCAAGAAGTGCCTACCTGCCAGTGCTACGATGAACATTGCACCAAACGCCACGGCTGCCGCGAGCATGAACATCACCACTATCTGATACGCAACCGCCTGCATCGGAGGTGAACCGGCTAGTATCTGACCGGTCATCATGCCGGGTAACGATACTATACCTGCCGCCGCCATCGAATTGATGATAGGGATCATGCCTGTCCGGATCGCGTCCCGAAACGGGGCACGAAGTGCCTCGCGTCGGGTGGCGCCAAACGCAATCCGCAGCTCGACTTCGGCCGACCGCACGTCAAGGTGATCCAAGAACCTGTCGAGGCCGAGTGAAATACCGGTCAGTGCGTTACCCAGAATCATGCCGAGCAGGGGGATCACATACCGCGGTTCGTACCACGGATCCACGCCGACCACCAAGCTGGTGACGATGCCTCCAACTGCAAAGCACGAAACAGCCATGGTGAGCCACGCGTCGAACAAAATGCCCCTGTAACGGCGTGAAGACCTGCCCACGGCCTCGCGTGCCGCGAACGCGGTCATAAGAATCAGCAGGCCCACCACAAGCAACGGGTGACGCAGTGCGAACACGCGCTCGAGAACGAGCCCCAGCAGGCCCAGTTGGATCACGGTTCGAAGCGCTGCGATCCCGAGACGACGCTCTACGCCGAGCTGAAGCACGAGCGACACGATACCAGCAGCGACCACAAGGAGTGCGGCAATTGCCAGCTGTGCCGGACCGAGTACTATGAATTCTGCCATCAGCTCTCTTCCAGCCGACCGTCACGCAGGTGGAGGCGGCGGTCCGCCTTGAGGCAAAGCGCCGGGTCGTGCAGGACGCAGATCAGCAGCTTGTCCTGCCGCTTCGAGAAATCGATCAATAGGCCGAGACAAGCCTCAACTGCTTCCGGATCGAGCCCTGAGAGAACTTCGTCCGCGACAAGAACTGGTGGATCCCAGATCAAAGCTCTTACGAGAGCCAGCCTGTGTCTCTCTCCTCCACTCAGGTGCGTGGCGTCCTGATCCAACGGTACCTCTCCGAGGCCTACTATGTCGAGCAGCTCCTGCGCGTTCTGCTTGGCGAACTCCTTGTCCCATCCGGCTCGTTGCCGAAATGGAAAGGAGATGTTTTCCAGAACTGAGCCGCGTATCATCGGCGCATCTTGAGCAATGAGACAGACCTGCGAGCGCCAGGCTGGCAACTCGGCACCCCGGTAGGTCTTGCCAGCGAGCCTGCGTGTGGCATCTGGTGACCAGGTCAGTGCAGTCAACTGGCGCAACAGTGTTGACTTGCCACTCCCTGACGGTCCGTCCAGGCAGACGCATTGGCTCCCTGAGAGTGAGAAGGACACATTGTCAAAAAGCACACGGTCATCACCGGTGCGGGCGGCGAGCGGTCCGCACTCGAGAAACGGTGTCACCTCAAGATCACCGTCTTCGAATCCGTCCCGCCCTTCTGTGAGACAACGGTGACGACCGCGGTGGGATTCGCGCCAGAGGCCTTCACCAACCATTCAACCCCCTCAGACGATGAGCCCGCACTCAGGTGCCCGAGGTCGACCGATTGCGGTCCACTGACCAAGGTGGCGTTACTCAGTGTGAGCGTCGCGGTCACCGGTTCTGCCAACTCGCCCAGTATGGCCTGACGGCTGACGTAGGTCGGCAAGCCACCCCTGTTCACGGCGCTGGCCCTTATCCGGAAGTACCGGCCGTCGAGTGGTGTGGCCTCGACATCCTCGACCCGCAGCAGCGGGGATATCGATGCGAGATAAAAGTGCCAACTCGTGTGGTTGTCGAGTTGCACTTCGTAATCCGGGCCCGGCAGGCACATCACGTTTGTGTAAGTCCCATGCTCCTCATTCTTGATCTTCCCGAGGAATCCACCTATCTCGACGGTGCCCAGCTGCGGATGATCGTACGGCTGCCAATCGACGAAAAGTTCCCCATCCATGTTTTCATCGCTCCAGCGGAGTCTGTCGATCTCCTTGCCGTAGGATGGGAAGATGTCGGTGACACCTGGATATACTCCCACTTCGAAGATCCAGGCGAAGATGCCAAGTCGGTAGTAAACCCAATCGACATAGACACCCCATATGGATCCATGCCAGGTCGCCGGTGAAACGCCATGGATTTTGAAAACCTGCACCTCAGCGTTGTTGATGAGTTCGACAGCCTTTGCACCGAGCCGCCTGTAGGTGAGTTCGTCCTCGCGAGGTTGACGAACGACATCGCCTGTTATCGGATCAGCCCGAAGGTTGGAAGGCGGGTAAACAACCACGTTTCCCGACATGTGGTAGTTGACGAGGCCGGTCAGGTTTGGACGAGAAAGCAGAAAATCGGCTACAGCCCGTGACTCCAACTCCGACAGAGGGTAAGGACCGGGGTTGAAGGATACCGGTGCGGGCTGCCACTGCTCGGGGAAGTTGCGGTTGATGTCGATGCCGCCTACACCGTCCTCGTTGAACCTCCCGTCGCCGTCGGTATCGATTCCCTCCGAAAATACTCGAAACTCGCCTCTCCAATCTCCCGGGTTTGACCCGGCATCGCGAGAGATCATCAGCCGCGGGTCTTCGGGAGAGGTCTTTAAGGGACCGCTCTCGTCACGAATACGCATCCGCGTTATGTAGCCGTCTCCGTTCAAGTCTTCGGGTGGGTCTTCGTCTTCCACGCCGTCGCCATCGTCGTCGAACGGACGCACAACACTGCGCATGCCGGCGGGTGTTGTGATGGCAATGTCGGATCCGTCGGGATTGAGCTTGGGCATGATGTAAAACACTCGAGTGTCCAGCAGGTCGGTCACTAGCGCATCGGCGCCGTATCCGGTCAGGAGTGTCCGAATCGTGTGAAGACAGATCTCACCGCCGATCACCTCGCCTGAATGGAGACTGCCGTCTATGAAATATCCGGGTTTGGTTTGCCCTGCACCGGTTTCTGCATTGGTGATCTCGAGTACCAGCAAGTCCTTGCCCAAGTAACTCTTGCCGATAGTGTGCAACGTGGTGAGCTGCGGGTAGAACTCGACCACAGCCTCCAAATACTCCACTACTTCCTGGTAGGTGTGGATGTGGTCGAAGGTAAGCTCAGGCTCGGGGGATTCGAACCGGGAGTAGTTGAGGTTGGAGCCGGCCGCAAGGGGTATGCCGAGCAGCACGCAACTCGCGAGCAACGTACGTTTCCTATACAACATCCGGTACCGCCTTCGAAAAGGTATGCCGAGGTCCGGCAGTTCCATGGGCGAACAGATCCTCTCGAAACACCGCTGCGCCCTCACCGCCTCTCCGGATACAGGTCCTCCCACCAAGCGGCGTCATCTTTCAACCACCTGTCGTACCACGCAAGGATGCTGCGCGACCAAACGATCCGCTTGGCATGATCGAGAATCCAATGATCCTGCCCGGCGACTTGGAGGTATTCGACGTCCTTACCCAGGAGTTTGAGTGCGATGTAGAACTGGTCGCTTTCGCCAACAGGCACGTTTGTGTCGGACGAGCCGTGCGTGAGCAGTATCGGGGTCGAGTTCTGATCCGCACGGAACAGCGGGCTCTGATCGACGTAGATGTCGGGCCGATTCCAAGGGTACGATTCCGCGGTTGCCACCGCGCTGTAGGAGTAACCCCAGTATCCCTCTCCCCAGTACGACGAAAGCGCAGAGATCCCAGCGTGCGCTACCGACGCCGAGAACACTTCGGTCTTGGTGGAGAGCAGCATCGTCATGAAACCGCCGTACGACGCGCCTATGTTGCCGACCCGGTCCGGATCGACAAACGGATGCTCTCGGAGGAACTGCTGCGTTCCCTCCACGATCTCGTCCACCGTGGTCTTGCCCCAGTCATTCACGTGCACCGCGGAAAACGCTTGCCCGTATCCCGTGGCTCCTGACGGCTGCGGCACGTAGACAAGATAACCGTGCGCGGCCCAGTACTCCTTCGGATAGCGCCCGCCGAAACTGCGCCCCGTGGGTGACGTGCCCCCGTAGTAGTTGACGATTACAGGATAGCGCTTGCTCGAGTCGAAATTCGGCGGGAGGTACACGCGCCCGTCAATCGTTTTGCCCGAGGAAGCGGTGAACGTCCACGGTTCCACAGTCCCCATGCGCACGTCTCGGAACCACTCTTCGCCTGGACGATGGATGATCGAATGGCTGTCGCGCTCGATGTCGACCGTCACGAGACCTTGCGGCACCCAAGGGGAGGTCCCGGTTCCAACAACGACTGCGGCGTCTGAAGCAACCGCGAGAGAACTGAAAGCCTCGAAGCCTGTCTCGATAGGTGTGAACGTGCGTTGCTCGACATCGTACCGGAACAGCTTTCGGTAGTCGCGATCTTCTGCAACGATGTAGATGTTACCGTCTGCCGCACTCCATGTTGCGCTGGAAACCGCCGGGTCGAAGTCCCGGGTTATCGGATCGGCCGTTTCACCCAGTCGGTCCCAGATGAAAAGTTGGTTGTCGTATGTGTTGGCGATCGTACCGTCAGGGATGTTGAGTCCGATACTATCGAACTCCACCGCCCCGCCCTGAATGAGGAGGCTGTTTCCGTCGGGTGAGTAGCTTGCACTCGACATCCAACCGAATCCCTGGACCAGTTCAGACTGAAGTGCAGTTAGGTCCATTTCCCAGAGTTCGGTGCGATCGAAGGGCCGCCTACTCAAATCCTCGATGGTCCGTGTGAAGAGCATCCTTCTGCCATCGGGAGAAAAACTGTTGAAATCGGTACTCAGGGCACCGGCAGTGAGCCGGCGTGTGGTGCCGCCCGGAACAGTGACGAGGCTCAGATACGTCTTGTCCCGGTACGTCGCCCAGCGGTCCATCAATCCCTCGAGGCGTTTGATACCGCGTGGATCATCTTCGGCATTCACCGAAGTCATGAACACTATCGAAGAACCGTCTGGCGCCCAACGGTACCCCGAGAAGTCCTCTACGCGTTCCAGCAGCGGTACCACCGTGTTTGCATTCAGATCGGCGAGCCAGAGGGTAGAGGTGCGATAGTCGCCCGAACCGTGGCTGGTGACGTACGAGACTGTCCTGCCTGACGGGGCCCAGGCTACTTGACTCATCTGACCACCACGCCAGGTGCGAACCAGATTGCCGTTATCTGTATCGCGCACTTCAACCCAGCTCTCGCGATCGTCGGTACCGGGCAGGAACCTCCCGACCGAGGTTGCAACGAGCTGGCCGTCAGGAGAAATCGCTACCGAGCCTATGGTCGGTGCGTCAATGATGTCGTGGATCGTCACATCGCGCATGGAGTCGAGTGAGAAGTGTGGTTCCGACGATTCCCGCTCTGTTTCGATACCGACTCCGACAGCCCACTCTGCGTCGCTCGCTGGATCGCGAATCGCCTTCACTACGATCAGATGCTTACCAGCGATCAGCTTGGTCTCTGCTTCCTTGTCGACGTCACTGCTGTTTGCCGAAGCTATCTCGTTCCCGTCGATTGAAATGGTTCTAATGTGGGTACCGCGCAGTGTGACCTTGAGTTTGCTGAACCGTTCCACTGCGACGTAGGTAGCCAGCCAGGCCACTCCAGTCTGATCGGAG
>CAYTDU010000051.1:0-15041 GCA_964436395.1 uncultured Gemmatimonadaceae bacterium
GAGCGAACGCGCTGAAGCGCGGCGAGTTCATGAAGTAGGCGTCGTTGCTCAACGCCCGGCTGCACGAACTTCACTGCCACCTTGCGATCCAGGTTGGTGTCGTGACAGAAGATGACCGTGCCAATTCCTCCCGCCGCGCTTTCACCTGTTGGTACATAACGGCTCATGAATCGCCTCCACCCGCCCCGTTTGGGTTCCGCGCGCCTCCGCTCGGATCCTCGCCTCCTGGCACCGCGCGGCCCTCCGTTTCAGGAGAGGTGATCGGCGCCTCCTCCTCGGAGGTCATGACTGGAAGCTGACGCTCGGACCGCCGGGAAGGCTCAGTATCGGCCGTGGCAGTCCCCCTCCTGGCTTGGGTCTTCTTGGACTTCTTTGTCTTGGATCTTATGCCTGGTTGAGGTCCTTGGACCTCGGGTCCTGGCCCATAGCGACGGTGTGGTTGTGTCCATCGCGCTGAGCTTGGCACGACGAGGACGTGGTCACCTGGAAGCCAGAACTCTGCGACTACGGTTCTGGGTTCCGCCGGACCCGCTGACTCGTTTGGGAAGCCAAGAGCGATGACCGTGGCGTTGTCCTTTCCGCCGTGCCACTCGCTTGCCGTCACCAGACGCTCTGCGAGCGAGACGAGCTGACTCGATCCGCGCGCGATCCATTGCATTACCGCGCTCGGCAGAGAGTGCACCCCGTCGGATGCCAGGATCAGGCCGCGGCCCCCGTCGGGAACAGATGCGACGTGGGGTCGCAGCCCTTGTCCGACACCAACGAACTGCAGAAGCTGTGAGTGAAGCCGCGCATCCGGATCCGATGGTCGCCCCATATTCTCAAGCTGCGCCTTCACGGTGTCGTCAACCGTGATCTGTGTGAGGCCATTGTCGTCTGTCGCCAAGTACGCGCGAGCGTCTCCCGCGTGTGCGACGAAGCACGCGGTCGGGCGCGCTGCTGCGACGACAACCGCCGCCCCACCTTCACCGCGAAAAACCGCGAAGACCTCGTCATTGGCGTATCGGAACGCGGCATCAAGGAGCTGTGGCAGGCCAGTGCGATCGGAAGCGGAAGCGCAGTGGGCTCCAATGGCGGACGCGGCGATTGCGGCGGCGCGGGCTCCACCTTTCATCCCGCCCATCCCGTCGGCCAGGATCGCTACGACGAGGCCGCCGAGGCACAACCCGACGAGAACACGGTCCTGGTTCTCCGTGCGGATCGAGCCCGTAGTCGAAACCCACGCGACTGGGATCGTCGCTCGTCCACGACCGCTGGGGTCCCGAGCCAAACCGCGTACGAGCGTATCCATAAGGATTTTGCGATCGAATTCAGGCACGCGATCCTCCGCTAGGAGACAACGCCACGATGGCGCCGATCGGCACAAATGCTGTGCTCATCTTCAGCATGGCCCCCTCAAACAACGCAGCGTGCTCGCGCGGCTGGATGAAGGATGGCGCCGCAACCTCAGGTGCTGGGACGGCCCTCGTGCGATGGCTTGAGTTCTGCACGGAAGAAAGACTCTCCCAGTCTCGGCGATGCGTCAAGGCGTCAAGGTCAGATGGATCATGCAAATTGCACGCGCCTCGCCTCGACAGAGCGCTCGGTAAACTTGCGCCTCGTGCTAATAGCACTTCAACCACGCGACAGTTGACAGTTGAAACTTGGTTCCGTCGGTCCCCGTTAGCAAGTTGTACACCGGACCGTCTGGTCTTCGAATCTCGAGTTCCTGATGGTCGCGTTTCTACCCTAGCTTGGTGTCTCCGAACGCGAACTCGCAACACCATGTGTGCTGTCCAGGCACATCCAAGGCGACGAAGCTGACCCAAGGCCGTGAATCGTGAGATAACCCGACTCCACGATTCTCGGATACAGCCCTGACAGCTCCGACGCGCAACCCCTTCTTGCTGAACAGACCGCCTCAGCAATCGATTCGCCCGCACAAAGCCGCTCAATCAAGACTCGCCACGTCGTCACGGCTCCGCGTGCCGCGCTTGTCCCAACAGGAACGGGCCAAGCTGCCGCGACAACCGTCGGAATTCCCGCTGCGAGAAAGCCCCGCATCAGACCCGCAGCCTCCTCACCTAGCCTCGAAATCACGCGCCCCGAAGCGCACGCCCCGGACAGGACTAGTACGGTTTGCGACAGGTGCACTCGCAGCGTTCCTCTCGGTAAAGGAAGTGAAATCCGTTGGGAGAAGTCCGTCACGCGCACGTCAGCATCTGTGTCCTCGGACGCGACCAACTGATACCGCAGACCGCCAAGACCTCGAGCGCCGGCGTCAAAACTCCCATGAATCAACCAGAAGATCACTCTCGGATGTACTCCACGACTGGATCGATACTCCTTACCTGTTGGGCCGACTAGCCGAGTTATTAGCTTTCCAGATGCAAGCCGATCCGCTTCGTACTTCCAGACTCTGCCGAACTTGGCCACCATATCTTCAGTCTCTTCAACTACTGTCTTGTACGGATCGATATCCCCCGCAACAACATAGAGCACATCGGAGCTAGCAGACTGCTGCCGTGCTGCATATTGAGACGATAGAATAACGTGTCCGACGACGGATGGGATCTGGTCAACGCTCTTATTGATACTGTTGCGGTCCGCGAGCGCCCCAATCGCAGGGCCAATTGCATCGTGGCAGAAGGAATGTGGAATCACGAGTGCGGGCTCCCGTGAAAGCCCGAAGAAAAACAGTTCACCAACACCTCGCATGATGTCCACCAAGTCAGTGTTGTATGCTCGATCTCGCACACTCGCCCCGAATCCCCGTGCCATAAGCACCTTGACTTGCCTATCAAATGCCTCGCAGAGCTCTACGGCCTTGTTCCGGTCGATACCGACGACGCAGGGCACGCCACGGGAGACGGAAACCCTAAGCATCGTTCGGCCCGTATCAAAGAACAGGACCACCAGCCGCTCATATGACACATGCAACACGTGACTGAGTAGCGCAGCTGGATTCTCGAATAGCTCAAGATTCTTACGTAGAGGCAGTGCCAGCTGCATCCTGAGCGTCAAATCACTTACGCTCGTAGCCATCAGAATCCGCTCCACCAACTTGCAAAAACTCTGCTCCGAAGGAACGAGTTCCGCTTCCTCTAGCGCCCTTGTAACGCTTGTGCTGCGCAAATTACGCAAACTTAGGAAAGCACGCACACGAAACGCCGAACTGTCTGCCGACGAGATCCATTCCGGTACCCCATCGACGCACTTTTCGAACTCGGCCTTGAGCCGGTGAGAAGCAACATTTCGAGAGATGCACCGTGCCAGAAGTTCTGCTGAGGCCAGGCGGAGAGGCGCTACAGCGCGACGTAGATCCATTGTCTTGATTTCACGAATTACGGATCCCGCATCTTCCAGGTCGTCAATCGTCGAGCAGAGCGCCCAGTACTGGTCTTCACTAGCCTCGATTCCCACAGAATCCTCAAGTGCATCCAATACACGTGCTGCCATGAGGTGCCAATTCGCGCCTTCGAGGCCATACATTCGTGCAACTCGCGCGGAACGCTGAATACTCTTGTTCGCTTGACCATATCGTCCATTCAGCGAGTACAATACTGTTATTCTGGCGTATGTCGACAAAATGTCCTTCAGTACTTCTTTCGATAAAATACTTGTTCTTTTCAGATTGGATTCCTCACTCACCACTTCGAGTGTGGAGAGCGCCAAGTCAGCGTGGTCTTGCCAACTTGATAGCCCGAATGAAATTGAGTCCTGCGCGTAGCGAACGAAAAGTTGCGCAAGACTCAGTAGTATTGCAATGCGGTCGGGGGAGGCTACTACCGCCTGTTGACGCGCGCGAGCCAACCAGAACTTGGCACCATTATAGTGTATAACACGATCCTCGAATCTTGGGGTGATAATGGGACAAGTCAGGTAGAGCAATGTCCGACTTGAGCAGTAGACGGCGCTGACACGCCTGTCGTCTGCAACGCTCTCACAGCTCCAGACTCTGTGACACCAAGCGGTCGCCTCCAATAGGAACGTTCGTTCTACTTCGGCTCCGTGTCGGAAGGACAACGAAGCTACAAGAGTAGACCAAGCAGCAGTCTCAGCAACTATGGCGGCCATCTCGTCGTTCTGTCTACGCTCCAGCCACGCGTCCGTTGCCCACATTCTCGAATAGAATGCTGCTTCCGCGACGTCAGGAGGAACAGGTTGCCGGCAGCCACAGACTTGGTCTACTGTGCTTTCGGCGAGCGAGACGACGCGCTCCTCCAGTTGTCGGAAGGGGCCAATGTCCGTTAGATCATTGGTGTTAGTAGCTTCGGAGATGTCCCTCCATGCGTGTGCCGCCGCGCTGGCTGCCAACGTGAGGAGCCGAATCGGCTCCTGGCCAAGCAGAAAGCTCTGTTCGCGTCTGATTCCTCTACGGAATCGAATTGAACTCCGATCTGTCGACGGAACCGTTGGCAAAGGCTTGCTCTTCCTCGAGTCGGGCAGGAGCGCGTGTCGACGGAATCGGTTTGCCCATAGCACAGTCGCGCGGAACAGTTCATGTCTCACACGCCCCGATGCTGTTAGACAGGAAAGAATCTGTGCCAGCGCAGCGAGTTGTGCTGTTAGTTTTGCAGCGTCGTTTTCACTGACGGCGATCTGCACATCCACCCAGCGGCGATCATACCAAGAGAGCAGCTGTTTTGCGTCAGGGTTGTATGCTGATAAGCGTTGAACGTGAGCCGACGCGATATCAACTGACATCGAAAGCACGAAGGAGAGAAGCTTTGCGTCAGTTTCTATATGAAATGTCCGATCGATCCACTTACAAAGTTCCTTGATGCTTGGAACGGGATTGCTTGATTCCCGCCAGTCGGGGTCTTGGATGTACAACAAATGTGTGCCAATCGCGGAGAGAGCGGCTATTTGTGCAACCGCCCGGTCGCACTCGTGTCGCCATACTCGGTTCGCCCAAGCAAGGCTGTGGGAGCAGAGATACCGATCGGTGCCAGTTAGCTTTGATTGGCGGAGAACTACCTGGAATACAAGCCTGGCAAGCTGGCGCTTCACTTTTCCAGGCACGCTCCGCTCGCTTGATTTCCAGACGCGGTCAAGGAATTGAACCTCCGCCGCGAATTCACGTGACTCGATTCCATTATCGACGGCTTCAATTAGCTGGTCGATATCGCGAAGCACCTCGTTCCAGAGTCTCGCAGATGAATCCTTGACTTTTTTCATGCGCAAATGGCTCGTAGCCGCCCTCCCTGTTTCAGGAGTCGTTTCGCCAATTCTTCAGGAATTCGAGCAATGCTGGTTTCAGCGTCGAACGTAACCTCACCAATGAACGATTCACCGGGTCCGACCAGAATGAGCCGGCTAGGTGTCAATCCCGACGGTATGCTCAACACTCTGACTTGAAGACCATCTCTTCTGCGGCCTATCGCCCAAGTGCTACTTTCTGTTGTTTTTGGATGTACTCTGAATCCGTGTGATGCTTCGATTCCTGCGTCCGCAGCCTCCCTGTACGAAACACGTACGTCATCGCCTCTGTTTGTGAACCGCTGCTGAAGTCGTTCCACTGCGTCCATACCACGCTCGTGCGCTTTGGTACCCTGGGGGACGACGAGTTCGAGAACCACACGCCCGGTGTGTGAGCATTCAGTTTTCGATCCTCGTGGCTTGTTCACAACCGAAACATCCGCGAAGTCCAAGATTTGGTCGTACTTAACATGAACGCGTCGAACCCGCGTTTCCTCTTCAAGCGTTAGGAAGGGATACATCCTTGCCATGACTCCACCTTGCGTCGAGCTAGTACGTGTCAAACAGCTTTGAACCTGGCGCGATTGCCGCAACAGTCGTTCGGACGATGTCAGTCAACACGTCGCCCGAGACTGACGATGTGGCGAAAGGCCAATCTGACCCTCCGTCACAGTCAAGACAACCATCCCGCACGACGAGGTTTAGTCTCTTGCGAAAAGGCGCGCTTCGGGAATAGCGACTCACTGCACGTTGACACTTCGGGCATCGCGTGGCGACGAGGTCTATCGCATACGTCCTTACGTGCGTAGGAAAAGCATACCAAGTGTCCCCGTCAACTGTATCCTGAAACTCGACTGCTCCCAATGACTTCAGTATGGCAGCAAAGTTGGGGTTTGCGGTATCAAGCCCTGACGATGCTGTTGGGTAGGCCATGCACCCTAGGAAAGTCGGCATTCTGCAGCGTTCATTGAAGTAATCCACGGATAGCACAATGGCACTGTCTTCGTCTGGCGTTCCTGGATTAGAGGTCACAAGCGTCCCCTGTTTGAACCAAGGGAAGCCGTGAAGATCCCTGAAACGACTGGTAGGGAGCTTAAGGGAAGCAGGGCGTTCGGAATGCAGGCCAAACAGCCATCCAAGCGGATGCACCATCAACGCGTATGTTCCCTCGTCCACCAGATGAGCCGGCTTCGGTGTGGGCGCTTCGAGCTTCCGAATGGTCGGGAACTGAACGTAGGATGCGGATAGGTCCCCAAGCACTGACGGTGTGCGAATCGCTCCGTCGATACGGCGGTCGACAGATGTGGCAAGAAATCCCAGCCACCACCCCGCTCTTGATTGTGTTTCATCAGTGAGCGCAACATGAGGATGTTTATCCTGCGCAGTGTCTACGATAATCTCGCGTCTATGCGGGTAATGGTCCATGTAGAAACCTTCGGCGGTAATCGAAAAGGGGCCAAGAACTGAGTCTTGACCCCGTAAGAGCTGAAGAGAAAGGTGCGAAACTTGGGTGACTACTTGTCAGGCTCGGTGGATAGCCCTGAAGGGTGTCCTTCATCGAGTTCATCGAGCGTGATGAGGTCGTCGATGTAGAGTGGGTCTGCTTTGAGTTCACGGATCCGAGCACGTTCGCTCGCTTCCCAGCGAGCTGCAAAGTGCGCTGAGACGCCGATGAAAGGGTTCTTGATGTGGTAGTTCGACATGGGCATAACTCCTCCCTCGGGGGATTGGTCCTCGACAATGCGCCGGGGTTACGTGACCCCGAAAGGTCACTTATCCTGAGAGCGTGCGGTGCACCCAGATTGAGTGCTCCGCGCGCTCCCATGATGCCAATGTCGAATTCTTCGAAATAACGGTAAAGTGTAGCATATCGAACATATTCTGTCAAGGCCAAGGCAGCGAGGCGAGAATTCTTCGCTTTGTTGAGCCAAATCTCTACGCCGCTTCGTCAAGGTTGAGACGCCGCTCGAGTTCCTTGCGGAGGGTGGAGATGGCACGCGACCGTCGGGTGCGCACCGCCCCTGGCGTCGAGCGGAGACGCTCAGCAAGTTCGTCACTTCCCTCCCCGTTGAGCCCGCCAAGTATGACCTCCAAGTCTTTGGAGACTAGCTTGGCCCTAACCACCTCGTCAACGGCTTGAAGATCCAGATGGTGCTGGACCGCAGCTTCGGGGTCGACAAGTTGGCTTGGAACTGAATCCGCGTCCGATTCGGTCGTTCTTGCGCGTCGGTGCAGCCCCACCGTGAGACGCCACACAACTCCGTGAACGAACTTAGTTACGGCAGGAAGTGCGGCCGGGACAGCGCTGCAACGAACTTGGCGAAGGAAAACTAGACTCGCTTCTTGAACGATATCCTCAGCGTCTATGTCTGACGCTCCGAACCGCCGTGCGGTGGCATACGCTTTCGATTGGATGTATGCCCAGGTTTCAGCGAACTCCGCCTCGCTGAGAGGCCGATCCGCCGTTGTGTAGGATACATCTGCATTTAGAAACGTGGGCACGGAAGTAGACGACATTCTAAGCCTCCTTCGACTCAACGATTGTGCGTTCCGTTTACACTGAAAACGCCGAAGGGTTGGGCTTAGTGTTTTGTCCTTGCTACGTGTCCTTCATGTCGCCGGGACCGCCTCTGTTACGCGCTGGGCTTTGTTTTGGGCTTAGAATCTCCGAACGGGCTTCTTGGTGCGTTGCGGCATAGACATACGCCTGGAAATCCTCACTCACCTTCTCTTTCGGTCCCGGCAACAAGCGTGCCTAGGCCGGGCACGCCCCCATACGGTGAATCGACTTCGACGTATTGAGGCAGGTAACGTCTTCGGTCCCGCCGACATGTACCGTGCATGACATGGTACAAGCGCGATAGGCAGCGGCTCCTGAAGGAAGTCGAGATCATGAAAACCCGCTCAAGGGCGACGCTTGCCCGAGACGGGGACACCATCTTCTGGGTGGAGGATCTCGTTGCCGAGTCCGGGGCTCGATACCGCCTGAAGGTGGTGTACCCGGACCGTTTCCCACACGAGCGGCCCAAGGCCTTCGTTGTTTCGCCTGATGTTAAAGGCGCACCTCATCGGTGGGGGGACGGCTCGCTCTGCCTCTTTGGAAGCGGCCCGACCGGCGTCAAGACCACAGCTCTTGTCGTGCGCAACCGCGCCGTGACGTGGTTTCTGGCGTACGAATTCTGGAAGGCGACCGGCAAATGGATGGCCCCGCAACACTGAAGGGATCGAGCGATGGAGACGCAGCCTACCATCCAGCTGGACCCGCCAATCTCGAGCGAACCCCTGGCGCCATCCGAATCGCTGGGGTTCGTCCTCCTGGCTATCCTCCTCTCCTTCATCGCCGGCCGCCTGACAACTCAAGGCCGACATGGTTCGTCAATGTTGAGCAACCAGGCTGATCGAAGCCGAGACTCCCACCGGACAGCTACCCCGCTGCGATCGGGGAGCGAACAACGAGAGCGAACCACACCCACACGACAGCCAGTACGCCGCGATGTTTCCACGCCTGCATCCCAGCTCTCGAACGTCGCAAGCGTCCTCGCCGACGTGCTTCTGACACCAAATCGTGCCCCGGTCCGTAACGAGGGGGTGCGTACGCGCATGGAGAGAACGAGAAGCACAGCGGGAGGTCAATTCCCCGACGGCGTGAACCAGTTCGGCGAGATCGAGTGACTCCGCCCCCCCCCTCCAACCCCAAAGGTGAAGAGATGGCCCGCGACCTGAATAGAATCATGGAAGATGTGCGCAACGCCCGCGAGGTGTTCGTCACCGAAGATGGACGCATCGAGGATGCGGCCGAGGCCGAGGAGAACGAATCCACCGAGGCTGCCGAGGGTACGCGCAAGACACGCACACGCCTCAAGCCCGAGGTTTTCGGCGACACGCCCGTCATCCACGTCGCGACTGACGTGCTCGACGAAATGCATGGCGAGGCGAGCCGGTTCCCAGGTGAAACGGGGGGCATCGTCATTGGGCCATCGGATGACACCGTAACCGGTATCATCCCCTCCGGCCCGGACGCGGGCCGATCCTTCTCGTCCTTTCAGCTTGATGCTGCGTACCTCCAGCCCCTGCTTGAACGCGCCGAGGACGAAGGCAAGCGCTTCCTGGGCATTTGGCATGTTCACCCAAGCGGCGTGGGCGAGCTTTCCTCCACCGATCACAAGGCAGCGACCCGGATTCTGTCCGATCCCGACTGGAATGTATCCAGGCTGATCATGCCGCTTTCGGTGCGTTCCGGCTCGGGCTTCCACACCGAAGTCTTCGTTGCACGCCTTGATCGAGGACGACTTCGAATTCAGTCAGCGCGTCTAAGGATCGCCTCGCACACGGGCCGCGATGGGCGAGGTCGCTCCTCGGCGCAACCGCCGTCGTCAACATCTCGCCCGGCACCTTCAGCCACCGATTCGCGCCCCGTGCGGCTTGCCAAGGATTGCCACGAGCTTCGAAACGCCGGCTGGAATTGCGCCATCAAGTCGCTCACCGACAAGGATCTTGTCGTCACGGCATCGCGGACGGGCGTGGAGCTGATGCTGTTCGTCCCGCCCGAGTACCCCCTGTCGCCGCCTGAGGTGATGGCCGTCCGAGATCATGCGCTCATCGTTGTCCCATTTGAATACCTACCCGAGACAGATCGGTGGTCCAGCAGACGATCCCTGCTTGAGGTACTCGGGCAGGCCGAGACGTATGCCTCAAGGCGTGCGACCCCAGGCCGGCTTCATCGCGCGGCAAGTTGGTTTCGGCGGAAGACGTCCGGACTCGTTCTCACCCCCGAGGAGGCTTGAGCCAATGAACGCGTTTCACGAGCGTCACGAGGGATTACTCGATCCCGAGGCAATCTCATCGAAGAGAATCCTCGTCGTGGGGTGCGGATCCGTGGGGTCCGTGGCCGCGATGCTCCTCGCTCGATCTGGCGTCAAACACTTCGTCCTCGTTGACCCGGATGCGGTGTCCGAAACCAACCTCTGCCGCTCCGCATACGACAAGGAGGACATCGGCAAGCCCAAGGTCACCGCACTCGAACGTCACCTGCAGGCGATCCGCGGGGAGGTCCGGGTTGACGCACGTGCAGATTGCCTTGGCGACCTCGACGATTCTGAGCTCGAGGAGCTGATTGCCGGCGTCGATCTGGTAGTCGCGACCACGGACCACCCGCCAACCCAAGGACGCATCGGCGCGCTCTCATACCATGTGACCCCTGCGGTCTTCGCGGGCGTGTACGCGCGTGGCACGGGCGGCGAGGTCATCTACACCCTCCCAGACCAAACCCCCTGCTACGCCTGCGTGCTCGGCGCCGTTCGTGACGCCAACATGCCCAGTCGCGGCCAAACCGAGTATGGCATCGCCACCGGACAGCTCGCCGCTGAACCCGCGCTTGGCATCGACATCCAGCATGTGACCGTCTGTGCGGCGAAGATCGCCCTGGCACTCCTGCTCCTCGGTTCGGGTGTTGATGCCGAGCAGACCATCGACCCTTCCAGGTCGGTCCTGTTCGTTGGCAACAAGGTTGACTGGATCTGGAAGGCCCCGCTTGAAACCGTCTGGGCCAGGGCCAACCGCAGGGAGGCATGCGTCTGTCGACTCGCCCCCGGTGAGTCCACGGCCGATCTCATCGATGATGAAGAGATCTGATGTCCGGGGCTTTCGTCATCATTCTGATCCTCTACGTTGTCGTGGGGTACGCCCTGTACCGGCGAAAGTGGCCGGATGGCGCGTTCCCGTACGCGCCCGATCCGGAAGTCCTACGAGTCCGACGAATCGGTCGGCGGCGAGTCCTCCCACTTCCCGATGGCGGGCGTGAGACTCCTCCCGAAAACCAACTGCCACCATGAGGGCTCTTCGAACCGCACAGCTGCTTCGTCGCTGGCTCATGCGCGATGGAACGTCGGCGCTTGAACGAGTCCGCGCGGCCGAGCGTCACGAGGAGTTTGATATCAATCGACGGGTACAGGTCGAGGAAGGCCTCTTGCTGCCCCAGAGGCACCGCCCAACCGTACACGTTGGGATTGGCACAAGTGGCAACGGACAACCCGCTCCAATCGTGATGGACGAGGCCGAGGTGCGCGGAGGCGGGCATTGGCTCGTCACCGGCGCAACCGGATCGGGGAAGAGCTTCGCGGTTCTGTCCATCCTGATGCAGCTCATCGCGAGACGTCCCAAGAACATCGTGATCATCGACATGAAGGGCGAGCTCGCCGAGCTCGTTCGCACGATCGCGTTGCCATCACTCATCGCAACCCTACTCGACGAGCAAGCTCGTGCCATCGTCGCGAGCACCGCCGTTATCGCGCCATTCGATCGCGACGCAACACCACCCTTCCAGGTCCTGACGCGTGACCCATCTCTTGCGGTCGAGCTGCAGGCCACCGAGGTGGCGACCTCTTTCGGCAACACCGTCGGACGTGACCTTGGCGTCCTTCAAGGAACCATCCTGAAGTACGCGCTCATGCTCGCCATCGATGTGGGCCTGACGCTCGAGGATCTGCCGAGGATCCTGCAAGACGACGACCTTCGTCGAGGAGCCGTCGAACGGACCCGTCTCGAGGAGGTCAGGGCATACTTCGCGGGCCGATTCCCAAGGGAACGCCCTGGGTCCGTTGCCTCGCTGCTGTCTCGCCTGGATACGCTCCTCATGCACGAAACGCTTCGGCGCATGCTTCGCTCACGCGGCATGGTCCGATTCGATCGCTTGCTCGAGCGCGGCATCACCATCATCAGCTTGGGCGGCTCCCCGGCCGGCATGGGCGAGGTCGGCAAGTTCTTCGGCCAGCTTCTGTTTCGCAAGCTCGTACGCGCGATCTTCGCCAGGCGGGTACAACCCAACACGCTGCCGGTTACCATCGTGGCTGACGAGTTTCAGGCCATGCTCGCCCCGGACATCGGCGCGGACTTCGAGCGGGTGCTCACACTCGCCCGCAGCCAGCGCTGTTTTCTGTGGTGCTTGTTCCAGCAGGCCGCCCAGGTCGAGGCCGTGTCGCCGACGCTTCTTCGTCTGCTTCGCACCAACACCAACTACCAGCTCATGGGCCGGTCGGACATCGCGGATGCGCGCGCTCTCTCCCACATCCTCCCCGTGACGGGACGCGTCCCCCGCGTGCAGCGCGGTTTTCCCGATCCACGCAATCCACCACAGTTCCTCACAATCGATGACGAACGCAGGAGGCTCGTGGAACAGGTCCCCTCCATGCCGGATCGTCTGTTTTGGTTCTGGAACCGACGAAGTCAGCAAGATGCCGTTCTAATGCGCTCGGCAACCCTTCGCATGGACCGGATGCGAGCGCGGGCCAATTCACTGCCGCCAGAGCTTCGGTCCGCCATCTCGCGTGGCGTCCTTGCCGCCGACGAGCAGGCCGTTGTCGTCACGGGGCGTGAACGCGAACGGTTTCGGCGGGAACTCGCGGGTGATACCGGTGGGGAGACGAACGACAACGCGGACTCGGCCGACGTCGACTCCGATGCTTCTGCCCCTGCCCCACCGGACCCCGAGCCGGTTGTACCGCCACCGGCTCAACGGCGTGCACGAACAACGCGCCGACGTGGCGGTCCGAACCTTGGATGAGGTGGATGATGTTTGGCCTTCCTCGAATGCCGTATCGTACGATCGGTCGAGTCATCGCCGCTCTCGCGTTGATCTGGCTACTCTCGCCGTGGGTTTGCCTTTCCGCGGTCGCGGCCCTGGTGCATCTTGGTTGGCGGACAGCGCGGGCGGCGTTGAGCTTGCGATTCGTGTTCGCCAGCACCCTGCGGTGCCCGGCAGGGCACGCCTCGGAGCTCAAGGGAGTCTTCGAGTGCCGCACCTGCGGTTCTTTGTTCGCGGGCTGGGCGTTTCAACCTTGCCCGGTGTGTCGCGAATCCTGTGGATACGTCCCGTGCGAGCACTGTGGTCTGGCAGTTCGCAACCCGTTTCTCCAGGGTTGACTCCATCGGGACGAGACTTACTTTCCGTGCTGCTCAAACGTTCAAGCACGCCCGAAGGAGGTCCGAGTGAAGTCAGCTTTGAGGGCCAGGACGCCCGTACAACACCTCGTCCAGGCGTCGTTTGACCAGTTCAAGAACGATTCCCCTCTGGCAATCGTGCTCGTCTTCCGTGTCAAGAGAACGAGGTTCCTCCAACCGGTCGCGGAGCACTTCGTCGCTGAGTACCCCGGGACTGCCTGCGGGGAGATCGACTTGTCTCCGATCGTCTTCCCAAGTTGGGCTGAGCGACACATCGGACCAAGGGAGCAGCCTTGGCTGACCTGGCCGGTCGGGTACCATCTGTTCGCCAACGGCGAGCCCATCGCATACCACACCGGCGAACGCCCAAACGAGGGCGAACAAGTCTTGGCAGAACTCGGCGTTCAACTCATCCCGGCTCTGCTGTTCGACTCCAATGCTGGCATGAAAGCCATCGAGGACAAGAAGCAAAGGGAGCAAGCTACCGCCGTCATCCTCGAGTTCGAAAAGGTTCTTGGCGAACGTGCATCGACATCGGCTCCTTCGAATGCCCAGGCGAAGGTGGACCCATGGGCGGTACTTGGCGTGGATCCGTCCGTCGGGGATGAGGAACTGGTCCAGGCTTATCGACACCTCGTCTCAGAGTACCACCCCGATCTTGTTGCGCGGGCCGCGCCGGAAATCCGCGAGCTAGCCAACACGCGGCTGACCGAGATCAACGGTGCATGGCAAACCGTGGGGCAGATTCGCGGTTTGTGAGAACGCATTCGACTTATGAATCGTCATCCACCTACTCAAAGACGATGTCGCCATCATCGTCGAGTTCGTACGTCATGATGTCCGCCTCGATACCGTGTTCGTCGAGCAAGCCCTCAGCCACGTCAAGCTTCTCTGCCGGAATGATCAGCGTGAATGGGACGCCCAACGCGGCATAGTTCTCCCACTGCGCAACATCGTTCATGGAGTCTTCCGTCTCGACCTCGTAGATGCGTAGAGCCTTTTTCTTACGAGCTACGATTAAGTCCGGATAGAGACCCTTGATACCGCAGTTGTGCTCAGGTCCTGGGTTTGTGCAGATCCGCTCGCCCTCCGCCAGCCCCTCGGCTAGTTCATCGGCAAGATCTTCGAGGACTTCATCGTGATCAAGTTTCGCCATGGCAGGCAAGGTAAGACCGGGCGACGCCGAGTCAACTTGCGAGGTACATCCGAACGCGGTGGATGTAACGGCAGCGCGGCTCGTCGCATGAACCCTATGTGAACACCCCGGTTCAAGAGGCGGATGGCACGTTCGAGGTGCTCGTCGCATGGCTGCCAAGGTCAGGCTCTGACTCAACGCTATGCAACAAGACGACAACACCTCCACGGTGCCGAACCCCGCTGGGCCGCGCCCTCCATGGGGCCAGCTCGTGTACGAAACCCTGCTTGATATCGGCGGAAAGGCCAACCTCCAGGCCCTGTACGTCGCGATCGAACAGAAGTCTAACCCGAGTTGGCTTTCGACCCATTGGAAGGCCAAGGTCCGGCAGCAGGTTCAAAAGCACCCACGGATCGAACGCGTATCGGTCGGCGTTTGGCGGATCAAACCGCCGAGCGACAGATCGTAGCGGTAGGTCGGGCGTGGCCTATTGCCTCGAGGGATCGTCGTGTTCGCGGGGAACCTGCCGGGGTCGCGAGCCTGGCCACGGGCCTTGCGACGACACGCTCAAATGTGCCGTGCGTCTGACGTGGCGAGTCGAAAGCCATCTCACGAGGAAGACGGCCTCGACAGCTCGGATGAACACTCATCCAACGCGACAACGGACGTGGGCCATGCATGACCAACTTGTGGTCCCCGGCAGCGTTCTCACTTCAACATGGTCAATCACGGGTTGAATACGATGAATCAAGCAACCGGATGGGTTCTCCTTAGCGTGGTCGTGGTCGCG
>CAYTDU010000052.1:0-10201 GCA_964436395.1 uncultured Gemmatimonadaceae bacterium
TTCCGCGAGGCGCTGCAGCCGAGCTTCAAGCGACGCGAGACGCGCATCGGCCATCTCCGATGCGTAGCGGCGCTGGAGGAACGCCATCTCTGTACCTATGCTGTCCTCCTCCCAGAGTTGGCGCTGGCGCTCGTACTCTTCGCTCGCGAGCCTGGCGGATGCTCTCGCCTCATTCACCTGTGCGGAGAGTAGGTCGCTCTCCAATTTCGCTATGGCCTGCCCACTTCTGACGCGCCGCCCCTTCGCCACGAGGAATTGCTCGATTCGACCGGATTCTTCGGCCGAGACTGTCACATCGTAGAGTGCCTCGACTTCCCCGGTGACTCGGATAACACCCCTGAACTCACCAGGCACCACCGGAGTAGCCTCGACATTAGTGACCCTGACGTTGGCCTGTGCACCCGTTTCGGAGTCGTTTGCCGCCGACATTTCCCCGCGTGCGCAACCTGCCGTGGCCACCAAAACAGCAGCCGCGGTGAGGATCGCTAGGCTCTGGCCGAGGTGTCTTCTTGACCTGATCATTTGCCGCAACCTTTTGATGAAATTCGTCATCGTTCTTACCTGTCATTCAGCGTCGCAAAGGTGCCAGCCTCGTCAGGCACCAATCCCACCGCCGCCTCGAGGCCCGCTCGCGCGTTCAAGTAGTCGAATACCGCCTGGGCATAGTTGAATTCCGACTGACGGAGCGCCACTTCAGCGTCTGTGATCTGGAGCTGAGATCCCAAGCCGGCGTTGTACTGAGCCGATGCGATCTCATATCCGCGCTGCGCCTGCTCCACCGCCCGCCTCTGGCTTGCGGCACGTTGTTGAGCTTCCTGAGTGTTGTCTATCCACGTGCGCAGCTCGCTGGCGGCCTGTCGCTCGAGACGGTCCAGGCGGAATTGGTTTTGCTGGATCCTCGCATTCGCCTGCTGCACCCTGGCGTTTCTGGCAAAACCAGAGAAGATCGGAATCTGCACCTGCACGCCTGCTACCGACGTTCTCACACGCTGATCGGAGTTGTTGCCGAAGAATACGGGACTCCCGTCCTGTTGAGCCGTCAGGTTGTAGTTCGAAAACAGACTCAGCTTGGGGAAATACTCGGACTTCTCTACCTGGAGCCTGGCCTCTTCAACCGAGATTGACGCCTGCAGCTGGCGCACATCGCTGCGGCGCAAGAGAGCCGTGGTCAACAGGTCCTGGAAATCGGTTTCGGGTGCCGTGGAGAGGCCGGCAACGTTTAGCAGTGCAGCGTTTTCTGGAGAGTTGTTGGTCACTTCACTGAGATCGACTTCGTTGAGCCGCCCCTCTAGTTCGATCTGAGTATCCGGGTTCAGTCCCATCTCGATGAGGAGGTTCCTCTTTGCGGCATCCCTATCGATTGTTGCTCGCCGCAGGTTCGGTTCGAGGTTCCCAAGCTGGACTTCCAGTCGGAGCACGTCATACTCGCTCGCCAGGCCAGCTCGATTCATAGCATGCGTCTCTTCCAGCGTCTTGCGCACCCGCTCAACGCTTTCCTCCGTGAGACGCACGCTTTCCTCGGCCAAGAGGGCCGTGAAATATGCGAGCCGGACCGATGTCACGACGCTTTGTGCCGTCCCTCGCACGCGCTCGTCCTGGAGCCCCCTGTACTGGCCTGCCGCCCCCAAACCGATGAACGCCGTATACTCGAAGATTGGCTGGCTTGCGTTGACGCCGAGGGCCCAGGTGTTGTCAGAACCAACTCTGACGGCAGTCAACTCCCCGGGCGCAGCATTCGGATCGAAGAATGCGGCCGGTAGGAAGAACTGCTGGACCAAGAGATTTCGTGAATACGATACGTTTGCGCTCACATCCGGCAGAATGCGGCCGTATGCCTCATGGACCTGTCTCCTGGCTATCTCGAGGTCCATTTCCACATCCCGGATCGTCTCGCTGTTGGCCAACGCAACCTGAAGCGCTCGTGCCAACGAATAGACCTCATTGTCGGGATCGCTCTGTGCACTCAGCCTTCCGGCTGTAAGCAACAATCCCACAACAAGCAGTGGGATTTTCAACGTCCTCGCTTTACTCACTTTCACTTCGCTCCTCACGATCATCGTTTTGACCGCCTTCCCCTCCATGACGCCGAATACCGCCATTGATGAAGGGCGTGAATGACTTCAGAAGCTGCACCGCATCGGGCCTCGACTCGCAGTTGCACCGATTCCCGGCGCCACACATCGTGAGCGTGACCACACCGTGGGCGAGGCTCCAGAGATACATGGAAACCATGTCTGCGTAGTCACCTTGGAGATGCCCCATCGCGCCCGCACCGCACACAACGCCCTGTTTGCCCCCTTGGATGGTCCCCGAGCTGATGGCCTCCAATACCGCTTCACGCAGGAGGTCGTAGCCGCCACCGTCTGGAATCTCCGCAGTCCCAGAAGGTGATTTGGGTTGAATGCTGAAAATCACGCGGAAGTAAGCGTCGTTCTCAAACGCAAACCGGATGTATGCTTCGCCCAGCGCGTGAAGCCGCTCTATGGAACCCTTTGGATGGGTTTCCATGGCCTCCTTCAGGTATGTACCGAAACGTTCGAAGGCACTCAACACAACGCGATTGACGATATCTTGTTTACCATCGAAATAGTGGTAGATCGCTGTGGCTGTCACTCCAACGCGATCGGCGATTTGTCTCATTGAAAGGCCGGCTACACCCCCGTCAGCCAGCAGATCGCGGGCTGCCGCGAGTATAGCCGTTTCGACGTCGGCCGAAGAGGGCCGACTCACAACCTTGGATGTTGGCGTTGACATATATCTAAGACATTACCGTTATTACATTTACGTGCTCTTTGCGAGCAGTTAACACAGTTAAGCTAACGGCGTTAACCTAACGCCGTTAACCTACGAAAACAAACGCTATTGGTTTCAGACGTGTGGCTGAAATGACAGGATTGTTACAAACATCAACGGCTTTGCTCCTGCACGGGATGTCGTTGAACCACACCATATTCCCGGAACTCGGCATTCCTACAATTTGCCCGAACCTGGCCGGGATCGAGTTGGGCGTGGACGGCATTTCGCCGGATCTGCGCAGGGATGGCTTCGAATCCTACGTTCGGCTCGTCGAATCGGAACTCGAGCACTCCGAATGTTGGAACAACACCCGCCGGATAGTGGTTTCCCACAGCTTTGGCGGCATGCTAGCCCTGCACTGGCTGACGGCGCATCCAGGATCAGAACTGGCCCAGATCGACGGTCTCGTAATAATTGGGTCTACAGCTGGCCCCATGTATGACCGGGTGAGGTTGCGGGTTCCCCTACCGTGGGAATTGGATTGGCGAATCGAGGTTGGCTGGCTGGTACCTTATTGGAATCTGCCAAAGACGACCAGGTTCGTGAAGCGATTGATGTGTGGAGGGAAAATCGAGGCAAACCCGGTGGACTTCCGAAGTCGCGGCATAAGGTCCGAGACAGACCTCGGACGGGCGGGATGGCGGAACGTAGACTGGCGCGCTCTGAGAGCCTATCGCTACACGATGCAGGGCTTCGATGTTCGCGATCGGCTCCATGCAATGGAGGTTCCGACAATCATTCTACACGGAACCGAAGACTCACTTTTCGCTGTTGAAGACGCCCGGTTGCTTTCCGATCTAATCCCAGAGGCAGAACTCAGATTGGTGGAGGGAGCCGATCACGCTCTTCCGGTTACGCACGGCGAAGAGGTAGTAACGGCTGTCACGGACCTCGTAGGCCGCTAGTCCGCGGTACCCGCCCTTTCCTCGTCCATCACTGCCTTTTCGGCGCGTTCTATTGCAGCGAAGACTATGCCTACGAGCTCCCGCATTCCGCGCAGCTTGTGCTGCAACGATCCTCCGCGCTTGACGAGCAATGCCAGATCTTTCGCATTGCCTGCCAGAGGCCCGTAACCGCCGTTCATGAAGACTCTGCCGACATCTTCTGCGGCCCGTCGCATCTGGCTCAAATACATATCCTGGCCTGTTTTCTGGGTGGCGGCCATCTCGACCAGGGAATGCACCCGATCCCACTTACGTTTGGCTTCCGTGAGTGTGTCGAGTTTCTTCATCGCTTTGGAACTCAGCTTCTGCGCCATGGGCATATCCCTTCTCGTTGCAACCGACCGCTGGTGACGGGAAACAGGACCGTGTTTTGATGCTGATTCTGAGCAGCGGGCATTTGCGTCAAATGCAATCTACTCCCCGCTCCCCTATTCCCACCTAAACACCTTCAACGCCACCCCAAAGCTTCCAACGCCCCAGAGTGCCATGATAACCAACATACTGCCAATGCCCGCCATTGTCGCTCCCTCGAGCATCACTGCACGAAGTGCATCCCTGAGTGCCGTCAGTGGAAGCGACGCGATCATTGGTTGAACGACCTCCGGGAAATTGGAGTAGGCGAAGAACACTCCAGAACAGACCCACATAGGGATCATTACAAAGTTCATCAAACCAGACACACCTTCAATCGTCTTGGCGCGGCTCGCAACGAGCAAACCAATTCCCGAGAACGTCATCGCACCGAGTAAGGCGACGAATGCTAGTAGCAGCAACGATCCCCGGATCGGCACGCCAAACGCAAAGTAGCCGAAGGCCAGAACCACACCGACCTCGAACCACAAAAAAACACTCTACTGACCGCGTGGGACAGCAGGTAATGACTCTTCCGCATGGGCGAGGCGAGCAACCGCTTCATGAGACGGTCCGACCGTTTCCGAACGATTCGAAAGCCGATACCCCACATGGCCGTACTCATGATATTCATTCCAATGAGGCCCGGAATCAGAAAGTCGATATACCTGGAGCCCACATCGGTCACTGGGATTGCCCGGACCTCCCAGACGTCCTCCCGACCCACAGCTTTCTGAAGCGCATCACCTACAACGAGACGTGCTAAGCGCCCTTCACTCCTCGCCGGGTCGAATCGGAATTCAACCGTGTCCCCTGCGCGCGCGACGAGCGCGACACGTCCGCTTCGGAGAAGATCGTATGCATCTTCTGCATCGAGTGCCTGGACTTCAACCTCCGAGGCGCTTCGGAGCATGGCCTCGAGTTCGCTGCTACCGGGACCACGTTCCACCGCAACGCGGACGGCCTCGGGAGCGCGGTTGCTAAAGGCGAACCCGAGCGCGAGCGCAAGGAGCACTGGGAACACAAACACCCAGAAGACGGCCTCGGGCTCGCGCAAAAACTCCTTCACCCGACACAATGCGAGCTGGAAAATCGGATGATCGCTGATTCTACTCATCACGCAGGTGGCGCCCCGTGAGAGAAAGGAACACATCTTCGAGTGATGCACGATGAGTCACGAGTTCATTGAGTGTCAATCCACGTTCCTCGACGAGCGTCATGAGTGCAGGGACAGTCTGGTGCACCCGACGTGCCGTCAGCCTCACCCTGCCGTCCTCTCGGCCAATACCCGCAACACCCGGTAGCGCCTGAAGTTCTTCGTCGGAAACCGTTGCGTCTTCCTCGAACCCAAACTCGACAACGTCTTCAGCCCCGAGCGACGCAACGAGATCTCTTGGCGAGCCCAACGCGATTATCTGCCCATGATCCACGATGGCAACGCGGTCACACAGTTGTTCCGCCTCCTCCATGTAATGGGTGGTTAGCATCACGGTTCCGCCGGATCTCCGGAAGTCCCTTATCGTATCCCAGAGTTGGCGTCTCGATTGAGGATCGAGCCCTGTTGTTGGTTCATCGAGAAAGAGCAGATCCGGCTCACATATGAGAGCACATGCAACAGACAAGCGTTGTTTTTGACCTCCTGAGAGCTTTGAAACCCAAGAGTCTCTTTTCTCCTGCAGTTGAACGGTGTCGAGTACTTTCTCGAGCAAGAAGGCCTTTCTGTAGAAGCTCCCAAATAGACGCAGCGTCTCAGAAACGGTCAGCTTTTCGGCGAACTTGGTCTCCTGAAGCTGCGTGCCAATACGTCGTCTCAGTTCCCTCTCATTTCTACGCCAACTTCTCTCTAGCACACAGACTTCGCTGGCATCGGGTTGAATGAGGCCCTGAATCATTTCGATTGCAGTGGTTTTGCCGGCGCCGTTCGGGCCCAGCATCCCGAAACACTCACCGACGAACACCTGGAGGTCGAGCCCGTCTACCGCCTTGACTGAGCCGTAGTGCTTCTTCAAGGCTGTGCATTCGATCGCGAGCTTACGCATGCGCGCAATCAACGGCACCCAGGTTGAGTAAGCAAGCCCAGGCAACCACTGGCGCATATGCGGGCAACAACACACGTTCCACCCCATGATGATCGTTTTGTCTGGCGCAGCGATTTTGGCAGCATGGGTGCTGTTGCTCCTACAGGTCGACCCTGTGCCAACGTGGTTCTACGTGTTCGCCTGGTACCCAACGTTGGTATTGCTGGACGCTGTTGGAACGCGGCTAGACGGCCGACCGTCCATGCTATGGCGACGCCCGATGATCCACGTATTCCTCTGGTCGCCCGTTGTCTGGTTTTGTTTCGAGATCGCCAACTTCCGTTTGAGCAACTGGTACTACGTCTCCTTACCACACGCACAATGGGAACGGTGGAGCGGCATCGTGCTGTCATTCGCGACCGTCCTGCCCGCGTTGCTGCTAGCCGAACGAATGTTGGACGCGGCACGAGTCTTCCGGAGAGGCCGAGGGCCGGTGTTGAGGATCAGGTCTTGGGAGCTGAATTGCGCTATCGCGATCGGAATAGGCATGGGGGGCATGTCGCTCGCCTGGCCGCGCCTGTTTTTCCCACTCATATGGGGAGCAGTGTTCCTCGTGATAGACCCTTTGGTCTATCGCACTCGGAAGACGCTCTCCTTGCTCGGAGATCTCACCGAAGGGTACTGGGGCCGTATTGGACGGCTCCTGTTAAGCGGCTTGGGTATCGGCCTGCTCTGGGAGACCTACAACTACTGGGCACGTGGTAAATGGATCTACACTGTTCCCTGGCTCGAGGAACTCAAGTTGTTCGAAATGCCACCGTTCGGGTTCGTCGGGTTCCCTGTATTCACACTGGAAGCATGGTCCATGTATGCGGTACTGTGTCTGCTTGGCGTCGCAGCGCCAATTGGAGGCGGCACCACACCCAATCGCGGCCGGGTGACGGTTGGGTTGCTGTTAGGTGTGGCGTTCTCAGTGGCGACAATCGTTGGAATGGAACACCAAACGATAAGCTCGACTGTACCAAAGTTGTCGGAATTGCCAGGAGTCACTGCCGAGCAGGTGAAAACAATCCAGGACGCTGGCATATCCAGCGCATTCGATCTTGCCGGTGCAGAAGTGTCCTACCTGGGTTCTGATGCAGGTCTAGCAGTGGATGTCGCAAACACCCTGGTTCAGACTTCTCAACTCGCCACACTCCGTGGAATCGGCAATCGTCACGCGCAGAAACTCATCGATCTGGGAATCGTAAGCGTATGTGGGCTTGCACGACGAGATCCTGGGCAGCTGTTCACCCAACTAGAGCAGATGAATACCGGTACTCGACCCAACGCCGCCGAAGTGAGAGTGTGGATTCGAGCGGCACGGCGCGCTTGTAGCAGCTATTAAATTTGTGCACCATGAGCATCATTCAACCGTACGTTCGGCTCTGTTCATTCAACCGCGAAATTACGCGGAGTGACGCGGATGACTTTGATGGGTTGGGATGGGGAACAAATGACCTATTCCGCGTTCATCCGCGTTCATCCGTGGCAAACAGACCGCTACGATGAGCGTCGCGTTGAAGTGGTTGTTGTCGGCTGGGGTAACCCTTGTGTTGGTCTACGTAGTGCTCGTTGTCTTAGCGTGGAAGCTGCAGGACCGGTTAGCATTCCCTGCCCCGCGTTCAGCGTTGCCTCTTCCCGAGACATTGGGAATTCCAGATGGTAAAACGGTATCGGTTACAACCGGCGACAGCGTTGTGCTACGCGGTTGGTACCTGCCGCCGAATCCTGCACCTGATGCCGAGGAGAAAGCACCCGCAATCATCTGGTTCTACGGCAACATGGAAACTGTCGAGGGGATCGCTCCGTCGCTACACCGATTTCGCCCGGCAGGTATGGGCCTCTTGGTTCTAGACTATCGCGGTTACGGTACGAGCGACGGTCAGGCGACTGAGGCCGGTGTATATCTGGACGCGGAAGCGGCGTGGGATTACCTGACGACTCGGCCCGAGATCGACTCCACACGCATAGGTGTATACGGACGCTCAATCGGTAGTGCGGTGGCGTTGCACCTGGCCACCGAGAGGCCTGTCCGCGCACTAGTATTGGATTCGCCGCTTTCGAACGCTCGCGAAATGGCACGTCTGCACTACAAGTTGCTGCCCACATTCATGGCTAGACTCGCATTGGACAACTTGAGTCGAGCAGAACGCCTAACAATCCCGCTGATCGTATTCCACGGCACCGAAGACTGGATCACACCCATCGATATGGGCCGCCGTATCGCTGAACTGGGACGCGCGGAAGAGTTCATAGAGATCCCGGGAGCGGGGCACAACGATACGCATTACTTCGGTGGTGACGCTTACGTTGCCAAGTTCCACGAGTTTCTCGAGAAACACCTTCGCTGAGGCTCCCGAGCGACCGGTTGCCGCGCTAGGTTTTCTTACATCAAGACTCCAACCGAAAGAACAAGGAAGTCAGATGCGTAGATGTCTCGTGCTAATCGCTGCTGTGCTCGTCCTTTCGATAGAGAGCACATCGGGCCAAGAGAGTTACCCGAGCAATTTTTCTGTTGTACTCACCACCCAACCCACTGTACAGGACGCTCTCTCGTATGTCGACGACAATTTCGACACGCAGATCGCGGAGTGGATTCGAATTGCCGAAATCCCGGCTAAGTCTCGGTTTGAGCAGGAGCGTGGAGAGTACTTGAAAGGACAGCTAGAGCTGCTCGGCCTAGAAGTATCCATCGATTCAATCGGGAATGTCATTGCCAAACGCCCCGGCACCGGTAGCGGTCCCACACTCGTATTTGCCGCACACATAGACACCGTACACCCATTAGACGCTGACCACACGGTGAGGCGTGAAGGAGGGAAGCTTCACGCACCGGGGATATTCGATAACAGCGCATCTGTTACCAACATGCTGACAGCGGCTCGAGCCATGCATGCGGCCAATATGCAGACCGAGGGCGACGTGTACTTCATCGGAACCGTTCAAGAGGAACTTGGTTTTTATGGCATGGAGTACTGGCTCGACAACAACCCTGGGGCAACCGACATGCTCATCGCACTAGATGGTGGGATCGGAACGGTGAGTTACGGAGCACTGGGCATCTACTGGTCTCGAATGGTGTTTTCGGCCGAGGGCTCTCACACGAACACCTCCCGGGGAAAGCCACACCCTGCACGGGCGGCGTCCCGTTGCATTCTGGGAATCTACGAGATACCGTTGCCCGATCGCGACGCTCCTGTCAGCGCAGTGTATAATGTCGGCATCATTGAGGGTGGCGAAGTCGTGAATGCCATTCCACAAGTCGTTTCGTTCACTGTCGACCTCCGCACAGTCGATCCGGAATTGCTGGAGCATCTCGATACGACAATCGTGAACACCTGCGCCGAGGCTGCTCGAGTTGAACGAGTCGAATTCGAGCGCGAAGTGATATCGCGGAGTCCGGCTGGGGGGACTCCCGACCAGTTAGCCGACCGCAGAGAGCACCCGATTGTACAGACTGCAGTCGACATATTGAAGCACCTGGGACATGACTTTGGAGATCGACCGGCCGCGAGAGCGAGTGGATCCACAGATGCCAACGCAGGGGTTGTCCGAGGCATACCATCGATTTCGGTGGGTCGAGCATACGGTGGGAATCAGCATACACTCACCGAATGGTCAGACATCGAATCGGCCAAGATAGGCACCAAGCAGATCATCCTGCTGACTGCCGCGTTGGCCGAGCTTGCCTCCGAAGGGGTCAGCTAACAAGAAGCGTTGGCCCGATCAGGCTCCAAACACCTCCGCTAGAGAATCTCTCGCTGCATGCAGAGTGCGCTCGATATCAGCTTCGGTGTGCGCGGCAGACAGAAACATCGCTTCATAGGGACTCGGCGCGAGGTAGATGCCCCGAGCCAACATCTTCATGAAGTAGTCCGCAAACTTGCCACGGTCGACCTTGGCCGCAGTGCCCCAGCTGGTAACCGGACCTTCCGTGAAGAACAGAGTGCCTATAGAGCCGAACCGGTTCCAGCACAGAGGATAACCATTGCCCCGAATCAAGTCTCCGAAGCCCGAATCTAGAATCTCACCGAGTTTTTCGAGATACTC
>CAYTDU010000052.1:10211-14875 GCA_964436395.1 uncultured Gemmatimonadaceae bacterium
TACTCATAAGTTTCGGGGTGATCACGTAAATGGGACAGAGTGGCTGTACCGGCTGCCATCGCCAGCGGGTTGCCTGAGAGAGTACCTGCCTGGTATACGGCACCCACTGGCGCGACCTTGTTCATCAGTTGTTCGGAGCCACCGTACGCTCCCACCGGGAGGCCACCCCCGATAACCTTACCAAGTGTCGTCAGGTCGGGGAGCACTCCCAGACGCTCCTGTGCACCCCCGTGAGCGACACGGAACCCTGTTATGACTTCATCAAACACGAGCAGTGCTCCATTGGCGTCACAAATCTGCTTGAGCCCTTCGAGGAACCCCGGTTCCGGAGGCACACATCCCATGTTGCCGGCGATCGGCTCCACTATCACACAAGCAACCTGACCAACGTTTTCCCCAAACAGCCGCTCCACCGAGGCCAGATCGTTGTAGTCTGCCACCAGCGTGTCCGCAGCCATACAGTCGGTAACACCCGGACTCGACGGTACTCCCAGCGTGGCTGACCCCGACCCTGCTTCAACCAGGAAGGAGTCCGCGTGACCGTGGTAGCCGCCTCTGAACTTCGTGACCTTAGGCATACCTGTAACCGCTCGCGCCAGCCGCACAGCACTCATCGTTGCTTCAGTACCGGAGTTGACGAACCTCACTACCTCCACGGACGGAACCATATCGACCACGAGTTCCGCCAACGTTACCTCGCCAGGAGTAGGCGCACCAAAGGAGGTGCCGCTCTGCGCGGCCTTCGTAATAGCAGTTAGCACCTTCGGATGGTTGTGACCTAGCAGCATCGGCCCCCACGAGCCCACGTAATCCAAGAAGTCGTTACCATCCACGTCCCAGACTCTCGCACCCGACGCTCGTTCGATAAAGAGGGGAGAACCACCTACTGAACCAAAGGCGCGAACGGGGCTGTTGACGCCCCCTGGTATCAGTCTCTTTGCCTTTGCAAAAAGCGTCCGGCTCTTTGAACAGTCGATTCCTCTGCAGTCGCTGTCGCCACCGTCTCCTTTGGACATCGTTCTAATTGACCTCCTCGCCTAACCATGCTGCGACTTGCTTGGCATAGTAAGTCAGTATGATGTCAGCGCCGGCCCGTTTGATGCCGAGCAGACTCTCCAGGGCAACTCGCTTTTCATCCACCCATTGTTTTTCGCCGGCTGCCTTGATCAGGGCATATTCACCGGATACCTGGTAGGCAGCAGTGGGAACGTTGAATGTTTCCTTCACTCTCCTGAGTATGTCCAGGTATGGGCCCGCTGGTTTGACCATGACTATGTCGGCGCCCTCTTCGAGATCGAGTGCCACCTCCTCGATCGCTTCATCCCCATTTGCCGGGTCCATCTGATACCCGCGACGGTCACCGAAGCTCGGTGCGGAATGGGCGGCGTCTCTGAAGGGACCGTAGTAGGCAGAGGCATACTTTGCCGCGTACGAGACTATCGGAGTGTTCTCCAATCCGTTGTCGTCGAGCACCTCTCGAATCGCGCCGACCCGCCCATCCATCATATCACTCGGCGCAACAGCGTCTGCCCCCGCCTGTGCGTAGACGAGTGCCGCCTCGGCCAGCAACGGCAGCGTTGCGTCGTTGTCCACGTCCCCATCTTCGGTGAGCAAGCCACAATGACCGTGATCGGTGTATTCGCAAAGACACACGTCAGCCCAGACGAGCAGGTCTGGCACGGCCGCCTTGATACGGCGGATTGCGGTAGGAACGATTCCTTCTGGGTCGTAACCTTCACTGCCACGGGCGTCCTTCTTCGATGGAACACCGAACAGAATCACCGCCGGTATTCCCAAGGCACTAACTTCCAGAGCCTCTACAACAAGTCGATCCACCGATAGTTGCGATACGCCAGGCATGCTGGGCACGGGATTGTTCGTGTCCTTGCCGGGTACGACGAAAAGCGGATAAACGAGATCGCTCACGGTGAGATGCGTCTCTCTCACCATACGACGCCAAATGGCGTTGCTGCGTAAGCGCCGCATGCGGCGTTCCGGGTACGTCATTGCATAATCTCCCTTAATACTCGCGAATGCCCTTGAGAATGGCTGCGCCACCACGCGACAGCAAGTCCTCAGCAAGGGCAGCACCTATTTCCTCGCAATTCTCCGCACGGCCTGAAATGGCACCTTCGACAACAGTCGCCCCATCCAGTGAGCAAATGACGGCGGTCAGTTGCAGCTTTTCGCCCTCCACAATTGCATGCCCACCAACCGGTACCTGGCACCCCCCCTCGAGCGTCCGAAGCAAAGCGCGTTCAGCCGTTGTGGCCGACCTTGTGTGTCGGTGATCGAGAGGTGAGATCCAAGCAATCGTCGCCTCGTCACCCTCTCTCGTCTGAACGGCCACCGCTCCCTGCGACACAGCTGGGTACATACGATCTAGGGGCAGAAACTGTGCGATGTACTCTTCCATTCCCAGACGTTGTACTCCCGCCGCTGCGAGAACCAATGCATCGTATTCACGATCCACGTACTTCTGGATACGCGTTGGCACATTACCCCGCAAATCACGAATCTGAAGATGGGGTCGCCAGTGTGCCAAGAGCGCTTTGCGCCGTAGGCTGCTCGTGCCCACTACAGCACCTGAAGGCAGGTTTTCGATACTGGTGCCGGTCGAACCTATCAATACGTCTCTCGGGTCTGCGCGTTCGAGTATAGCCGGCAAAACCAGGCCTTCAGGGAGTGTCGTCTCCAAATCCTTGAGGCTGTGGACCGCTATATCTACACTGCCGTCCAGCAGTGCCCGTTCGATCTCTTTGGTGAAGAACCCCTTGCCCTCCACCTTGGAGAGCGGCGTGTCCTGAATCAGGTCGCCCGCTGTCTTGATAGTGACCAGCTGGACCGGCGGAGCACCAGGGAGTGATCTAATCAAACCTGCCACGTGTTCCGCCTGCCAGAGCGCGAGCCTCGAGGCCCTCGTACCGATCCGGAGTAGTGACTTTTCGCCTTTGCTCATTAGTTAGGTGGTCGTATGTGTCGTTGCGGTTACTCGAGTAGTTGCTCCACCTCGAGTTGACTCTCTAGAAGCCGGTCTACCTCTTCGGCGATTTCGCGAGCCTTTCCAAGTTTCGTGGTAACGCTTTCGAGTTTGGCGGTTCCCGCATGCAGTCTCAGCAGATCGACGCGTAGATTCTCCAGAGCAGCCACGCTTTCGGCAAGCCGCCGCTGGGCTTCGTCGCGTAAGTCTTCGATTCTGCTTGCGGCGCTCGAACGTTTCTCCAGCTCTGATGCATCGTGCTGCCCACTGATTCGCATCTCGTGTCCTGCATGCTGCAGCATGCTGTTGAAGTCGTCGATCCGGTCCCGCATACGCTGAGCATCTGCCTCCAACCCGGCCACTACCTCAGGCAGATCGACCATGGACGCTCGCGTTTCTTTGGGCAGCGACTCGAAGAGACTTGCGACGGCCATTCCGACTGCCAGTTCGGTGGGTCTGTTGGTGAGCGCGGGGATCTGTTTCTTGGCTTTCACTCCCTTGGACGCGACCTTGAACAACCATTTGCCAAAACGCTTGTTCCAGAATTTGAGCCGCCGTCTTTGCCGTCGCGCCGATCTCCTCTCTGACTGGCTCCCTAAAACCCCGCCGGCCAACACCAATACCCCCGCAGCCGTCAACAGGTAGTAGCTTTCCGCCCCTACCGCGCCTACCACTGCAGCCGTGGCTAGCCCTAGTGCGCCATAAGCTAGGTTTCGGCGCATCTTTCCAGACTTCTTATAGTTGGGTCCGAACAAGAACCGCAACTCCTCGTCACGCGATTCCAGGTCACGTTCGCACGCATCGATCACGTCCTCACGGCCATAACCGGCATTGACGAGCCTGCGGACTCTGAAACCAGCCGCTAGGAAGGGAGCGCTCGTCAACCCAAGCAGAGTCGCAACACCTAGCGGTGGTGAAGCCGCGAGTATCGGCAGGCCAACCCAGAGACCGATCAAGGGCCCGGCTAGGTGGTATCCTCTCTCTTGACTATGCTTCGCCTGTTGCATGAAGAGCCGTACCGGCACGGGAATCTCGCGCTTCCTCTCCAATGAGCGCTCGAGCAGGTCAGCCAATTCTCGGCCGGTTTGCACGCGTTCGTCGGCATCTTTCAGCAGACACCGATCGATGATTGCAGATAGTGATCGCGGAACACCCGGAGCCAGCGAAGTCAGCCGCGGCGGTATGGTTCGGATCTGGTGTGCGAGGAATTCCGACGCAACGTTCGCCTCGAACGGATGTCTTCCCGATAGTGCGACGAATGCCAGCAGACCAAATGAGTAGATGTCAGTTCGGTGATCCACTGCCTCGCCTATCGCCTGTTCAGGACTCATGAAAGCCGGTGTTCCAAACATCTCACCAAAGTCCGCATCGACACCTACGCCAGCCACCTGTGCGATTCCGAAGTCCGTCACGAGTGCACGGCCGCTGCCTTTCTCTAACATCACATTGTCTGGCTTCACATCTCGATGGACAATTCCCAGCGAGTGCGCGTGCTCGAGAGCCCAGCTCACTTCGCGGAAGACAGTCACCGCTTCGGAGGGTGTCAGTGGACCCTTTTCACTGAGCCTCTCGGTGAGCGTTTCGCCTTCTACGTACGCCATGACAAAGAAGACGAATTCTCCTACCTCCTCTACTGCAAAGACTGGAATGATGTTGGGGTGCGACAGCTTTGCGGCCGTGCGCG